>VRUD01000024.1:0-43852 GCA_019456305.1 Cytophagales bacterium
AATTGAAATTTTTAATACTATTTTTTCTTTAATCCATTTAAAATTTCCTTCATCTCCATAATGTCCCTTTTCATTTCAACATTCTCCTGTTCCAGCATTTCATTTTTCTCCTTCAATTGATTAATCTCTTCCTGCATTTTCACATCATTATTTTTTAAAGCAAATATATCATTCATCATTGCTTTAATCTCCTCTTTTATTTCAATCAGATAAAGAAATATCTCCTCTACTTTTTTTACAAGCGCTTTACTGATATCACCAAGATGAATTCCTTTTGAGACTACTTCCTCTGTAGTAGGTATTCCGTCCAAGCTATGATCTTTAAAGATGTCGGGTTTAACTTTTGATAATAGATCAGGCAATGGGTAACCTGGCGCTAACACATAATCATTCCAGCCGGTTGTCATAACCACTACTTCATCAGAACAAACAATTTTACCACCATATACGTGCAGCAAAGCATCAGCAAAATCGTTTATCTTTTGTTTTGTACCAATGATTACTTTGCCATCGCCCAGTATTGCCATTCTTTGAACATCATTGAAAGTGCTTCCAGATGTTGTAAAACGAATAGCGCCATTATTAGGATTTCTAACAGTTAAAATAAGATCCTCAGAAAAGCCATTAGCACGTATCACAGCATCACCCACAGTTGAAATATTTGACCAGAAGCCGTTTGTAGTTACTGATGCTAATTGCAAGCTTTGGGCGCCATTTGATATGGCAATGGATGGATAGAGAGCATCATAAACACTAAACTTGGTAATTCCGTCATATGGAATTGTGCCTCCTATCATCACATTACCGCCACCATTTGCCAAAACAACATCATTATTGGAATTATTATTCAGAAACAGCGTACCATTCGCATCTATTTCATTCCCATCAAGGAGCATCACTTGTGTGCCTGAAACAATTTTAATAGTACCGATAAATCTGCTGTCACCAATTACTGCAAATCTAACACCTGTTGGAAAAGTATTTTCAGTCGTACCAATTCCAAGGTTGGTAGTTGCTTCATCACATAAATTAATATTATTACCATGTTGGCGCCCTTTAATTGCTAAACAAGGAGCAGTTAGTGCAGGTCCTCCGCCTCCAACACCAGCAGGCTTTCCGCCAGGCAATCTTCTCTCCGGTCCTCTATAAAATCTCCCCTGATCATCTGCAAAAACCATATAATATTTCGGAGGATTACCATGTCCAACACCAGAGGTATCAGGAATAAGTAAAACATTTACCTGTAAAGCGCCTCCAAGCTCCAAAATCTCATTGGCGCTCATTTTGCTGCCGTTCGTTGAGGGATATTTTACAGGCCCTTGGGCAAACAGGTAAGATGACCATAATAATGTGCTGATAAATGTAATTACAATATTTTTTGCACAATTGCTGTTGAATGTCTTGAGTGTTTCCATAATAAGCTCTTTTTTGGTTAATAAAACGCTGCAAAGGTATTTTAAATAGTTTTTATTAGCAAATAAAAAATGTTTTTTTTCCTTTTTAAGTTGAAAATCTTTTTTAGGTATCGTTGTGTGGAGGGGGGCATTTTTGGGTCTTTTCTGAATTCACTTACAGTCATATTTGTAACCTTGCGAAATTGGTTGGATAAATGATGCACACTGCTGTAACCTAATTTCCATGCGATCTGCTTTAATGTAAGCTCTCCTTCAATTATAAATTGTATTATATTATTTTTACACAATATAAGTCATTTCAAGTTAAAAATCAAAAATTTACAACTTTAAAACACAATTTACAAAAAAATCCTCATAAATAGTTTTAAACACATTTCCTTATTTTTAGATTTGTAATTATTTTTTTAACAAGATCATTTTTTTACAATGAACCTGCTTTCTGCGTATAACCGATCTTCCCTTCTACAAAAACTATCCTCCCATGAATTTGACCTGCTTGTGATCGGAGGAGGGATTACAGGTGCAGGCATTGCTTTGGACGCAGCTTCCAGAGGGTTCAAAACCGCGCTTGTAGAGAAACAGGATTTTGCAGCAGGTACCAGCAGCCGTTCCACCAAGCTTATCCATGGGGGCCTGAGATATCTAAGGCAAGGGGAAATAGCGCTTGTCAGGGAAGTAAGCAGGGAGAGAGCCATCGTATATCGCAATGCACCCCACCTGTTAGTTCCTGAAAAGATACTTTTACCATTGATAAAAAACGGAGACTATGGCAAATTTGAAACATCATTGGGATTGTGGTTCTATGATATGGTTGCAGGCGTAAAAAAAGAAGAACGCAAAAAAATGCTTCCTATAGAACAAACATTAAAAAGTGAACCCCTGCTTAGAAAGGAGATTCTAGTGGGCGGTTGCTTATTCACTGAGTACCGTACAGATGACGCCCGGCTAACCATTGAAATAATTAAAACGGCAGTTAAATATGGCGCTGCCTGTATCAATTATTGCGAAGTTAAGGACTTTATTTATGAGAATGAAGTAGTATCGGGAGTTGAGTGTGATGATTTGCTTTCTGTAGATAAAAATAGTAGCCCGGCTCAAAATATTTTTATTATCAAGGCTAAACAAATAATAAATGCTGCAGGGCCCTGGGTTGATAAGATCCGGAATAATGATACAGCACACACGCTAACTCCCACGAGGTATTCAGAACAAGAAAAGCGATTGCATCTTACCAAGGGAGTACATCTTGTAGTTAACCATGAGAAGTTTCCAGTCAAACAAGCTATTTATTTTCCTGCTCTTACAGTAGGTAAGGATTTTGCTAATACAAGAATGATATTTGCCATCCCGCGGGGCAAAGCTACCTATATCGGAACCACTGATACTGATTATAATGGAAGCCTTGAAAATCCCGTTACAAACAAACAAGATGCTGATTACCTGCTTAATTCAGTCAATTATATGTTCCCGGCAGTTAAGCTTTCTCTTCCGGATGTTGTTTCAAGCTGGGCAGGCATCAGGCCCTTGATTCACCAGAAGGGGAAGACTCCATCAGAGATATCACGGAAAGATGAAATTTTTATCTCAAAAAGCGGCTTAATATCTATAGGAGGCGGCAAGCTTACCGGTTATAGAAAAATGGCTCAAAGGGTGGTAGATATTGTAAATAGAAACCTGCATAATTCTTTTGGTTTTCCTAAGGTAAAATGTAAGACAGAAAATATTATTATAAATGGCGGAGAAATAGAGGAAGTTACAAACTACATCCAACAAGTTTTCGAAAAAATAAATACCTACGGTTTGGGGCATTATCAGGCAGAATACCTTGTACGAAATTATGGGTTGCAATGTGATTTTATCCTTGAAAAATTTCTGGAATTGTTCAATAATCAATTATCAATAAACAATAATCAATTGATAGCCTCCCGACTAGATCGGGATTTCGCTGCCGCTCAACTTGCAAGAGCAGAATTATGGTTTACTGTCAATCATGAGTCAGTCTTCAGGCTGCAGGATTTTTTTATAAGGCGTACTGCTATGCTTTATTTTGACATTCAGTCAATGGAAAAACTTTTAGAGCCTCTTTTGGAGGATATGAAAAATTATTTTGGCTGGACTGAAAATGAATCTAAATCTGAAAATGTACAGATCAGAAAGATTATTCGCAATGCAATTGTTTTTCCTAATTAGAATTTATAATATTAATGAAACTAATAGAAAAAAATGTATACTAAGAAGCAGAATAAAAATATTCGTATCATTAGTCCCGCATATTTGCGGGATTAGCATTATACTCAATTTGTAAATATGCCCAAATACTGTTTCTTCAATGGCAAAATAGTTTCGCCCAACAACCCTAAGATTGCCTTGAACGATCTGGGGGTGATCCGGGGTTACGGCATCTTCGATTATCTGAGGACTTACAATGGAAAACCATTTTTGCTGGATAAATATATAGAGCGTTTCCAAAATTCAGCGAAGCAGATGCAACTTCCATTGCCATATTCAGAACAGGAATTAGCTGGTATAGTTAACGAACTTTTAGAAAAAAATAAAATAGCTGCAGCTGGCATACGGTTAGTAATTACGGGAGGTGTTTCAGAAGACAATTATAATATAGGCAAACCTGTATTTTATATTCTTATAGAAGATGTTCATACCTATCCTGACAAGTGGTATAAAGAAGGGATGAAATTAATGACACATGATCATTGCAGGGTTTTCCCGGAGATCAAGCTTACCAATTATATCACGGCAATCAGGCTGCAGCCAGTATTAAGGCAAAAAGAAATGCACGATATTCTTTATGTTTATGATAACAAGGTGCTGGAAACAACCAGAAGTAACTTTTTTATTTTTAAAAATGATACTTTGATCACTCCCAAAAATAATGTGCTTATTGGCAGGACAAGAAATTGTATTTTAGACCTTGCTAAAAATGATTTCAAAATAGAACAAAGAGATATTGAAAAAGTCGAATTATCCGAAGCCGATGAGGCATTCATCACAAGCAGTTCCCAAAAAGTGATGCCAGTGGTTAAGATTGATGATATTCTTGTGGGTAAAGGTAAGGTGGGGGCAAATACGAGACGGGTTATGGAGTTGTTTGGACAATTTACATCAGGTTATTGATCTAACTTTTCACTTAAGCCCTGCTTGTTTTAATATTTTTTTAAAACATTATGCTTCAATCGCCATTTTATCCAGCACCGCCATCACTTCTTTCACATGCTGCCTGGAGCTTTCAAGCATCGCTTTTTCTTCATTATTGAGCTTTAATTCAATGAACTTTTCAATGCCTTTTTTACCCAATATCACCGGTACTCCTAAATAGCAATCATCTATGCCATATTCTCCATCTAATTTAACACATACCGGGAATATCCTTTTTTGGTCTCTTACTATTGCTTCTACCATTTGAGCTGCTGCGGCACCGGGAGCATACCAGGCTGATGTGCCTAATAATTTTACGATCTCGCCACCGCCCATTTTTGTTCTTTCAATAATGGCATCTAATTTATCTTTAGCGACCAGCTCAGTGACAGGGATGCCTGCAACGGTAGTATATCTTGGCAGCGGAACCATCGTATCACCATGGCCGCCCATCAAAACTGCCTGAATATCTTTGGGTGAGCAATTAATTTCATCTGCTAAAAATGCCCTGTATCTTGCCGTATCCAATATACCTGCCATACCAAAAACTTTCTCGCGGGGTTTTTTTGAGGTCAAATGTGTGCAGTAGGTCATCACGTCCAGCGGGTTTGATACTACCACAATGATCGAATCAGGTGAATGCTTTATAACATTTTCGGTGACCTGCTTTACAATACCTGCATTGATAGAAATAAGGTCATCGCGCGACATACCCGGTTTTCTTGGCATACCCGATGTGATCACTACTACATCTGAACCTGCAGTTCTTGAATAGTCATTGGTAATTCCAATGGTGCGTGTGTCATACACATTGATCGGGGCTTTTTGCCAGATGTCCAGGGCCTTGCCTTCAGCAAGCCCCTCTTTGATGTCGAGCAGCAATACCTGGTTGCCGATCTCACGGGATGCTAATACATCTGCACAGGTAGCGCCCACGTTACCTGCGCCTACTACGGTTACTTTCATTTTTAAATTACTATTTATAAGTGATGCAAGTATACGAATTCACACCGTGAAATACAATGAGAAATGCCTAAAATATCCAATCCCGATACGCTCGTACCCTTGCTACCTGCCCGCCAAAGGCAAAGCCCAAGCAAGGCAGGCGGGGCAGGCATCTAACATCCAATATCCATCTCCCACCTGCCCGCCCGCCTGTCTGGCGGACAGGCCAAAGGCCTAAGGCAGGCGGGTCATCCATCTTCCATCTTATAAATCTTATTCACCTCAAAAAAACCATAAGATGATTTATAAGCCCTAAAAAGATTTGTATTGTATTGATGATATAATTCGGCTAATGAATTTAATACTTTGGCTTTTATAATAACGTTATGGTCAAAGACCTCAAAAAAATTTGCTTGGGGAATTATATAAAGCTCGCAACTATCCGATTCAACAATGGCGTTATAGCTCCTTTTTGTGTTTTGCATAAGTGCACCTTCTCCAAAAGCCCCTGATCTTAACCTCGTTAAAATTTCAAACTTGTCTTTTATGTCCAGATTAAGAGATATTACACCGGATTTGATAAGGTAGAATGCCTGGGCCGGGTCACCTCTAAAAAATATTACTTCCTGGCATTTGAATCTTCTTAAGTGCAGGTGAGGTAAAAATGGCGCTAACTCATCATTTGAGAGCTTTTCGAATAGTTTGCTCCTTGTTAAAAATCTAAACAAGTTCATCTCTTTAACAGAATAAGACTTTCTAAATGGATTCTTCATTATTGAATTAATTATAAATTTTCAACCACTAATTACACTAATTTCACGAATAATTGTGGTTATTTTTTTGACTTTTGATTTTCTACTTTCTCTTTGCAATAATATACGCTTTTTTAGTCATCTCAGTAATCTTAAACCGTTCATCAATCCTATAGTTGATCACCCAGATAATTGGGCCGTCAGTTGATCCAGGTTCTGTCGGGGAAGTCAACACCCAAACTTTATTTTTCAAGTTTAAGGGAATTTTCTCATCAATCAAAAAATCACTGAGTTTTTTTTTCTTTTTATTCATACCTAAGGGACAAAACCAGTCGCCTTCCTTCCATTTTCGAAGGACCAACGGGAATTTTAATTTGTCATAGTCAAGAGATGCAATATGTTTTGGCTCCCTGATCTTAAAGTTATTATCCCGGGTTTTCAGGACTGAAATTTGGTACTTAAGGCCACCATGTTGAAACGATCTTTGGGATTTTTTAACTATACTGAACCTTCGAGGTTCAGTATCCCGAGCGCTCGGGATAAAATTTTTTATAATGATCAGTTCCGTACGGTCTTTTACCAAAGTATGAGTAGGTGATTCAAATTTCCTTCCCGGTTCACTGTCCAGTGCATTAATTATCTGTAAGGTTATCTCATAACCAAAATTATAGGGTTTTAATAATTCGGAAAGAATGATTGGCACAAGATTTTGATTTTGCAGAGACGTTGCATGTTGGAACGAAGTGGAAATCCCGACTTGTCGGGGCAACGTCTCTGTAAAATAGAAATTTGGTGAACTTTCTATTTTCTTTATTTTTTTAATATCTATATAATCCTCATTTGGATCATTTCTTAAAACTTCCTTTCTAACTTTGTCAATATACATCTTAAAAACATTTTCTACTGCGCTCACTTTCTCTACCGTAGCCTGTATGGTTGTTTCTAAGTTGGGATTGATCTTTTTGAGCAGCGGTATAACCTTGTTTCGGATAAGATTTCTTTGGTATTTGTTTGATTTGTTAGAGCTGTCTTCGCGCCATTTTAGCGTTTTTTTCTTAGCGTAAAGAAGTATTTCTTCTTTTTGAGCAAATAATATTGGCCTTATAATAGTTCCCGAAAAATACGAAGCAAGCTTACTTTTAACTTGAATACCGTGCAAACCAGCTATACCTGTTCCTTTTGTAAGGTTAAGAAGCATCGTTTCAAGCACATCATTTTGATGGTGGGCTGTTAAAAGAATCGAATAGGTGAATGGGTGAATCGGTGAATCGGTGATCCGATAGCTATCGGATCGCTTAATTTTTCTTCTCTCCGTTTCTCCGATTCCCCGTTTCTCCGATTCAGGTGGGCTTGGGGTTAGGTGGGGGCTGATCTTCCCAAACCACTCATACCTCAGAATACGAGCAGCCATTTGCAGGGATATTTTTTCTTTCTTCGCATAATGCGCTGTATTGAAATGTTCAACATAAAAATCAACTTTATATTTTTGAGCTAAAGCCTTAACAAATGTTTCGTCACCATCAGATTCTTTGCCTCTTAATCTGAAATTACAATGAGCAATAGCAAAGTTGAATCCTGTCCTATGTAGCAAATCGCACAAAACCACCGAATCAACTCCCCCGCTCACGGCAGCGAGTAGCTTGTCTTTTTTTGTGAATAATTGGTTTTTAGAAATGAATTTTAGAAATTTGTCAAGCATACTCAAAGATAGGATTTTTATTATTAATATCAGGCAAAAATATTATGAAAACAAGAATATAGCGTAAATTTATTAAATGAAAAGTATTGTTTGATATATTAATAATTGTAAACTTGTATTTTAATGCAATATTAACTAACCTTGTAATAAAGAGATATACAATGAACATTGAAACAAAAAAATTAGAGATCATCAATTGGATCATACAATTAAAAGATTTTTCTATTGTTCAGGAAATCTTAAAAGTGAAAGAAAAAAAATCTCAATCATCAAATGTAACAAAAAGAACGTTTGGGTGTGGTAAAGGTATTTTCACATATGTGTCTAAAGATTTTGATGAGCCTCTAGATGATTTTAAAGACTATATGCCATGATATACCTGATAGATACTCACCCACTTATCTGGTATATAGATAAGAATAAAAAACTTTCAAAAAAAGCAATTTCTACAGACAGAGCATTTCATAGTTATCCGATAAATATTTTTTATTAATACAAAAGAATAATTAAGGCATAGTTACAATATGTGTAATATTTTTACGGAAATTAAAACTGGCATAACGCCAATTATAAAAATGAGCATTACAACAAAACACCGTACCCGCAGCGCCCAAACTGGTGCCCTTGTTGCAGAGAGAGAGTCCTGTAATAAATTTATTTGGATATTTTTAAGTTTCTTTTTAATCAGCTATTCAGACACCTTTGCTGAGCAATCCCCATTAAATAAAAACGATTTAACGGGGCAGGCAAAAATAGACAGCCTCCTGATCGTTCTTAAAACTGCCAAAGATACAAACAGAGTACGCGTGCTTAATGCCTTATGCTGGGAATACAGACCCATTGACCCTGATAAAGCCCTTTATTACGGAAAGCGAGGATTAGCCTTAGGGAAAAAATTAAGCTATAAATCCGGAATTGCAGGCAGCTTAAATAATCTTGGTAGCGTATATCTGTTTCAAGGCAGCTACGAAAAAGCAATAAAATATTTCCAACAAGCAGGAAAAATAAGTGGCAAACTGGGAAACAAACAACTTATTGCAGCAAACTTAAACGATATCGGGGTTGCTTATATGTATCAGGGCAACTACGTAAAATCCCTTAATTTTTTCATCAAATCCCTTAACATTCGAGAAGAATTAGGAAATACGCAGAAAGTTGCGGCAAGCTTAGGCAATGTTGGCATTGTTTATTTTTACCTGGGCAACTACGAAAAAGCAATAGAATATTACCTGCAATGTTTAGATACAGCCAGAGAATTGGGTGACAAACAATTAATTTGCGGAACGTTGAATAATATCGGTGCAGCTTACCAGTCGATAGCTAAATACGAAAAAGCCATAGACTATTACCGGCAATCATTAAAATTAGCGGAAGAGTTAGGGAACAAACAATTAATTGCAGCAAATCTGGGAAATATGGGGTATGTTTATGAAAAACAGGAAAATTATCAAAAAGCAATTAAATCCCGGCAAAAAGCTTTGAAAGTAGAAGGAAAGCTCGGAGAAAAACACGTAATTGCAAACAATTTGTATAATTTGGGTAGAGTTTATAACGCATTGGGCAATTTTGAAAAGGCTTTATATTACAGCAAAAAAAGTCTATCTATTGCAAAAGAAATAGGTTCAAAAAATCTTATTAAAGGTAATTACTGGCAGCTCTCAGAAACCTATGCTACCGAAAATAATTACAAAAAAGCCTACCAATACCACCTACTCTATTCCCAAATGAAAGACTCCCTTTTCAACGCAGAAAAATCAGAAGCCATAGGCAAAACAGTGGGCCGCTATGAGGCGGAAAAAGAGCAAAGAGAGCGTGAGCTGAAGGAAAAGGCAGAGGCAGCAGCAGCAGCAAAGGTACAGGCACACCTGAACGTGATATATTATTCGGCCATCGCGGCTTTTTTGGTCCTATTATTCTTCATAATACTCTTTTCCGGGAGGTTTGCCATCCCTATAGTTATGGCTAAAAGCGTGGTTTTTGTAGGAGTTATTTTGTTGTTTGAGTTTATATTAGTACTGATCGAACCTATGGTAGAATATTATACAAGCGGAAACCCGGCTCTAATGGTTGTTATCAACAGCAGCCTGGCTTTGTTGATATTGCCTCTACACAATTTTTTGGTGAACAAGCTCGTTCAGCGGGTAACTAAGATGAAAGTGGCGAGGAGGAAAATCATGAGAAAATCCAAATAACAATTAAAAAATCATAATCACGTGATAAAAAAATCCTGAAAAGTATAAATAGAAAAGAGTCGGCAATCTACAGTCCCCAGTCGGCAAAAAACAATTGCCGACTGCCGGCTGCCGACTGGAGACTGCCGACTGCCGACTTATTTTATTTGCAATATGAATATCAACAAAAATCAGCTTTCTACAATACTTTGTGTTTTAGTATTATTTAACGAGGTGTTTGCCCAAAAATCCGAACAAATAGAATTGATACAGGCAGATGTGCTTGAAGGCGGGATACATAATGGCGAAGAGGTCAGAAAATTGATTGGTAAAGTGGTATTTAAACATGATGAAACATTCATGTATTGCGATTCATCCTACCAGTATGCAGACAGGAATGCACTGGAAGCTTTTGGCCATGTGAAGATCCAACAAGGAGACACGTTAACCCTTACCGGTGACACGCTGTTTTATAATGGCGATAACAAAATGGCAAAAGTGCGGGGAAATGTTGTTCTCAAAGACAAAGAGATGACCCTGACAACAAAATTTCTTGACTATGATATGAAGAATAAATTGGCCTGGTATTACAGTGGTGGTGATATCATAGACGATGAAAATCATCTTTTCAGTGAGCTGGGATTTTATAATACCATGAGCAAAATGCTTTCTTTCAAAACCAATGTCTCATTGATCAATCCTGACTATGAACTCAAATCAGACACATTGCTTTACAATACTATAACCAAAATCGCATACTTTAAAGGGCCAACAGATATTATCACTGGCAGTGGCACGCTATATGCCGAGGACGGTGAATATTATACCCTTGAAAAGCAATCTGTTTTCAGAGGAAAAGCCAGGATAGAAACAGAGGAATATATCCTGGAGGGGGATAGCCTGTATTATGACGAAATAAATGACATTGGCATAGCTAAATACAACGTTAAATTAGTCTCAAAAGAAGATAATATTATTATTGAAGGGGATATAGGAAAATATTGGGGCAAAATTGGTTTATCAAAAGTATATGGCCTGCCCAAGCCCACCAGCGCCCCTGAAAAGGAGAAACAGGGAATCAGAGAAACGGAGAAAAGGAAAACCAAGCAATTCACCGATTCGGTAAGGAGTGGCGGTGGGGATTTAGGGGGGGCTGGTGAGGTGCTTGGCTATGCACTTATGAAGTATTTGATGGTAGACCCTGATGGAAACCCCGCCACAGGCGGGGCAGGCACAGCAAGTGATACAATGTATCTGAAAGCTGATACACTCATTTCGATAGACGATACTATTTTAGAAAATAGATACTTGCTGGCTTATAATCATGTCCTGTTATTTAGTTCTGACCTTCAGGGAAAATGCGATTCTGCTGTATATGTTTTTTCCGATTCAACTATATTTTTCTATAATGATCCGGTTATATGGAATGAAAATAGCCAGATCACCGCTGACAGTATCAATGTACAGTTGGCAAATAACCAGATCGACAAAATGAATATGCGTATCAACTCTTTTATAATTTCCCAGGACAGCTTGCTTGAATTCAACCAGGTAAAAGGCAAAAACATGACCGCATGGTTTAAGGATGATCTCATTAATAAAGTCTATGTGGATGGTAATGGTCAAAGCATCTATTTTGTGCTGGAAGAAGATACGAGTCTTGTAGGGATGAACAAGGTGTTATGCAGCAACATGATCATCATGTTTGAAGAAAATAAGGTTAAAGATATTTCGTTTTTAAATAATCCGGAAGCAAAATTTATACCTCCTCATGAAATTGAAGAGCCGGAGAAAAAGCTTAAGGGTTTTCGCTGGAGGATAGAAGACAGGCCCAGGTTAGTGGATTTAGTACCTTGAAATTTTGAGATATGAGACGAGCATTTTTCATATTCATATCTATTAAGTCCCGAGTACTCGGGATTCGCAAAAGTTCGCTATTTCGCTGATTTTCTGAATTTATTTGCATAAAACATTATTTTTACCTACCTTTGCAACTCATTTGGATAAAAAGGAATATCCAGGGGGGAGACTACATAAACCACTAATTACACTAAATTAGTGAAATTCTTAATTAGTGTAATTCGTGTAATTAGTGGTTTCAAACACAAAAACCTCGTTAGCTATATCATGAGCCATATAAAACGACATTTAATAATAAGTAAATTATCTAACGGGGCAAACATATTTTTCCTGTCATTTTTATGCTTGATATTTTTTTCCTGCAGCGAGTTCCAGAAGATACAAAAAAGTGATCAGCTAAGTGTAAGGTATGATGCAGCGATAAAATATTTCGAAGATGGGGATTATACTAAAGCAGGGATACTTTTGGAAGAATTAATTCCGATAATACGGGGGAAAAAGGAAGCCGAAAAAACCCAATTTTATTACGCTTACTGCCATTATCATCAACGTCAGCTTGTTTTAGCTGCCTATTATTTTAAAAACTTTTATCAAACCTATCCAAGGAGCGAATATGTGGAGGAAAGTATGTATATGCATACACTGTCTCTTTACGAGAGCTCGCCTAAATACAATTTAGACCAGACTGATACATATAAAGCCCTTGAAGTGATCCAGTTGTTTGTAAATAAATATCCAAATAGCAAGCATGTAGATGAATGTAATGACTTCGTAGATAAGTTAAGAGTTAAGCTTGAAAGTAAAGCTTATGAACTGGCAAAGTTATATTATAACCTGAGGTATTATAAATCTGCTGTGATAGCATTTTCAAATTTTAATAAAGATTTTCCCAATTCAAACTATAATGAAGAGCTGGCTTACCTGAAGATTGATGCCCAATATAATTTAGCCAGGATCAGTGTTGAAAAAAAGAAAAAGGAGCGGCTATATAAAACGATCCAATATTACGAAAATTTTATAGACCTTTATGTTGATAGCAGGTATGTAAAATCAGCAGAGAATATATATGATTCCTGTGTTCATCTGATTGGTAATATCAAAAATACTTAAATAACTAAATTAATTATGGCAAAAACATCAAAAGCAATAATAATTACAAGAGATATTGACCAGATTGCCGAGCCAACTGGTAATGTTTATGATTCTATTAATATTATTTCAAAAAGGGCAGGCCAGATATCGTCAAAGGTTAAAGAAGAGCTGCATGCAAAGTTAGCTGAATTTGCTTCTACTGTAGATAATCTTGAAGAGATCTTTGAAAACAGGGAGCAGATAGAAATTTCGAAATTCTATGAGCGGATACCTAAGCCTGCAACTGTAGCGGTGGAAGAATTCCTGGAAAATAAGATCATGCATAGAAAACCCGGTGAGGACACAGATGAGGATAAAAACAAAGAGGATAAGGAAATAAAAGAAAATAAAGACACTGGGGAGAAAGGAAATAAGGAATTAAAGAAATAGGTTTATAGTAGGCAGTTAATAAAACTATAAGGCTCTTTTCTAAATATTGGATGATAGATTATCGGTTTTCGGTTCAGTAAATTCAATAAGTTGGCAAAATGCAGTTGGCAGTTGGCAAATCTTCCCCCGCCTTTGGCGAGGGAGTTTTTTGCCAACTGCCTATTGCCAACTGCCAACTTGAAAAGGCCAACTGCCAACTGTTTTTATAATTACTATCAACCAATATTTAGAATAGAGCCAACTATAATTATGGCAGGCAGTTTTCGGGATTTAGCGGTCTAATTGCCAACTGCCTTTTGCTCCCGCCTGAGGCGGGACCAACTTTTTCAGAAATGGTATTCTGTAATAAAAAGATCATTGTAGGTGTATGCGGGAGCATTGCTGCTTACAAAACTGCCTGGTTGATAAGGCTTTTAATAAAAGCAGGGGCAGAGGTTCAGGTAATAATGACACGGGCTGCCTCTAAATTTGTTACACCGCTTACGTTATCTACCCTCTCAAAAAAACCCGTATTAACAGACTTCATAAAAAGTAAAACCGGTTTATGGAATGATCATGTAGCGCTGGGTCTGTGGGCTGATGCCTTTATTGTTGCCCCTGCCAGCGCCAATACCTTGGCGAAATTGGCCGGTGGTATTTGTGATAATCTGCTCAACGCAGTTTATTTATCCGCCAGGTGCCCTGTGTTTTTTGCTCCTGCAATGGACCTGGATATGTACCAACATCCTTCAACTCAAAATAATCTAAAAAAGCTCACTGCATTTCGCAATCATATCATTGATCCTGATTTTGGAGAATTGGCAAGCGGATTGACCGGAATTGGTAGAATGGCCGAACCTGAAAATATTTTTTCTTTTGTTGAACAATATTTGAATACTTCGAAAGATCTAAAAGGCAAAAAAGTATTGATAACAGCAGGTCCTACCCAGGAGGCGATTGACCCCGTAAGGTACTTAAGTAATCATTCAAGCGGTAAAATGGGATTTGCAATAGCTGAAAATATGGCTGATAAGGGTGCCAGCGTCATGTTGATAAGTGGACCTACACAACTGAACGCTAAAAATAAAAATATAAAGCTGACAAAAGTTACATCTGCTGATGAAATGTATGAAAAAGCGCTGAACGTTTTCCCTAAAATTGATATTGCCGTGCTTGCAGCTGCAGTAGCAGATTATGCTCCGGTAAACAGGGCTGAAAATAAAATCAGGAAAAATAATCAAGAGATCACAGTAAAAATGCACAAAACAATGGACACTGCTGCAACGTTGGGAAAAAATAAAAAGTCAAATCAAATCATTGTAGGTTTTGCCCTGGAGACTGAAAATGAACTGGAGCATGCTCAACAAAAGCTAAAAAAGAAAAACTTTGATCTCATTGTGTTAAATTCCCTGAACGATAAGGGTGCCGGCTTCGGACATGATACCAACAAAATAACAATCATCCACAAAAATAATAAAACCCGCGAATTTGAGTTAAAATCTAAAGAAGAAGTTGCTGAGGATATTGTAGGGGAAATTGTTAAATTGTTGAATTGTTAATATAAATAAAATAGAAAAATGCAATCTTTAAAACCACAATGGCAGTCTTTAGAATCACAATGGATATCTGAAAATCCCAAAGAGATAAATAAATATTTAGGACAGTGGATAGCTGTTTTTAAAGACAGAGGTATTATAGCAAGTGGAGATACTTTAAAAGAAGTTTATAAAGAATTGGAAATAAAGGAAATCTCAAATGCATAGGGCATAGCGCCCAATACTTTGCTACATCGGTTATATGCATTATTAATCATGAAACTAACTAAATTGTTCTTAATTGATTGCCTGCTGCCTACTGCTACTGCCAACTTTTTCATTATTGCCTACTGTCTACTGCCTTCTGCCAACTGTTTTCCCCAGGAATTAAATTGCAACATTATTCTCAACACCGAGAATATTCAAACTACCGAAAAAGAGATCTTTCAGGATATGCAGGCGGCTTTTTGGGAATTCATGAATAATCGCAGATGGACAAACGATATATTCAGGCCTGAAGAAAGGATTAACTGCAATCTTTTCTTTACTTTTACCGATATGCCTTCCATCAGCAGCTTTAAAGCTACGGTACAGATCCAGTCTACAAGGCCGGTTTATGGAACCGGTTATGAATCAATACTGCTTAACTTCGTGGATAAACAATGGAGTTTTAATTATACAGAATCCCAACCCCTGGAATTTAATGAAAACAATTTTACTGACAACATCACATCTTTATTAGCCTATTATGCATACATCATCATTGGCCTGGATTATGATTCTTTTTCAAAGCTTGGAGGTTCTGATTATTATGAAAAAGCGCTCAATATTGTCAATAATGCCCAGCAATCTTCTGCAGTTGGCTGGAGAGCATTTGACGGAAACAAAAACCGCTATTGGCTTAATGAAAATCTGATGAACCAGCAAATGCAGCCTTTCAGGGAAGGCTTATACCTTTATCACAGGCTGGCTTTTGACAATATGGCCAAGAACCCTGAACAAAGCAGAGCACATATAATCTCCGTATTGAATAAAATAAAAAAAGTAGAAAATATAAAACCCGGATCTTTTTTAGTCCGCACTTTCTTCGATGCAAAAGCTGATGAAATAGTCAATGTCTTTACAGAAGCCAGTCTTCAGCAAAAACAACAAGCTTTCAATCTGTTAAGGGAGCTGGATCCTACCAATGTGGAGAAATATGAGCAGATCATGAGGAATTAGTTATCAGTTGACAATAGACAAGTTGTAATTTTCCGTGTTAAATAAATCAATAGTGTAATAAAAGATGCTCAAAAAATAGAACGCTGATGACGCTGATTGAGCGGATTATAACGGATAAAATGGAATTAATCCATAAAGATATTACTGATAAAATTTTGAAAGCAACAAACATAGAAGTAGGATTACTTCTTAATTTTGGCAAAAAACCACAATTCGTAAGAAAAATATTCACAAATTAATCCGCGAAAATCAGCTAAATCAGTGTCATCAGCGTTCTATACTAAAATTACCAACATCGATGCTCAAACACCTCACAATAAAAAACTACGCATTAATAAAGCACCTCGAAATGCAGCCCTCCTCTGAATTTAATATCATCACCGGAGAAACCGGAGCCGGGAAGTCAATCATGCTGGGCGCTATAGGGCTGCTGCTGGGCAACAGGGCTGATACAAAAACGCTTTACGACAAATCCCAAAAATGTGTTATAGAAGGAAATTTTGATGTGACGGGCTACCCTGTTAAAGAAATATTTGAAGAGGAAGAGCTTGATTATGAAAATGAAACCATTATCAGGCGTGAAATAAATCAAAACGGCAAATCAAGGGCTTTTATCAATGATACACCCGTAATGCTGGAAACCCTGAAAAAAGTAGGCGACCAGCTCATTGATATCCATTCCCAGCACGAAACCATCTTGCTGGGCTCATCCAACTTCCAGTTAAAGGTGGTTGACTCGGTTGCCGGCAACCAGGAATTATTAAATGATTATAAGGAAATTTTTACTCAACACAAAACCCTGGAAACGGCATATAACGAACTTGTCAACAATGCGACCAATGCAAAAAAAGAGCTGGATTACCATTCATTCCTGCTCAATGAGCTTAATGAAGCGCACCTGGAGCCTGGTGAGCAGGAAACACTGCAGGAAGAGCTTAAGCTTCTTGAAAATGCGGAGGAAATTAAATCAAAACTTAACCTGCTGCTTGATCAGCTTTCAAATTCTGAGCAAGCGGTAACCGATACGCTCCATCATGCCGTAAATGAATTGGAAAAGCTTTGCTCATTTTCAGATAAATATGAAAACCTTAAAAAAAGAGCAGAAAGTTGTTTTATTGAGCTCAAAGATATTGTGGATGAAATAGAAAAACAGGATTCCAACATTGATTTTGATCAGGGTAAAACTGAGCAGGTACAGGAACGGCTTTCCCTCATATACAATTTACAACAAAAGCACCAGGTTAATTCAGTTAAAGACCTGTTGAATATTCAAATGGAGACGGAACTAAGGGTAAATAAAACGCTCAATCTCGATCAGGAGATTGCCACGCTTAAAGATAAGTTAGAGCATGCACAGAGCCAGTTAAAGAAAGCATCCAAACAGCTCACTGAAAGGAGAGCCGCTGTAATTCCAAAAATAGAGGAGAAGCTTACAAAATTGCTCACCGACCTCGGCATGCCAGATGCCACCATCAAAATTGAACACAACATCGCTGATCCCGGCATTAACGGGGCAGATAATATTACATTTCTTTTCAGCGCCAGCAAGGGAATTGAGCCAAAGGAGCTTAAAAAGGTAGCCTCTGGCGGTGAATTCTCACGGCTTCTGTTGTGCACAAAATATCTTATCGCAGATAAAACAGCGTTACCTACCATCATTTTTGATGAAATAGATTCGGGTATTTCAGGGGAGATCGCCATAAAAGTCGGCAATATGATGCAAGGTATGTCGCAAAACCACCAGTTGTTCACCATCAGTCATTTACCACAGATCGCTGCCCGGGGCACTGCTCATTATTTTGTTTATAAAGACAATACAAATGAAAAAGCAGTGAGCAGGATCAAAAAACTTACGAATGATGAAAGAATTGCTGAAATTGCGGAGATGATAGGAGGGGAGAAACCATCTTCTGCGGTGTTGCAAAATGCCAGGGAGATGCTTGCTGTTTGATTTTTAAAAAAAATTACTAACACCGGAATAAAAACTGATGCCGTTAAAAAATTAACCTGGCAGGACGTGTTTGAAAAAGAATATCAATTACCTCTCAAAGAAGATTAAATCCCAATTATTTTTCTATTTTCATAGCAGGATCAATTTTGTTGCTTTTAATGAACCCCTTAACA
The DNA here is from genome assembly GCA_019456305.1 of Cytophagales bacterium. Lineage (NCBI taxonomy): Bacteria > Pseudomonadati > Bacteroidota > Cytophagia > Cytophagales > Cytophagales bacterium. Next base: position 18,376 of record VRUD01000024.1, read on the forward strand.
ATTGATAACCCTATGTTACCGCATCCTATAATAGCTATTTTATTCCAATCCTATCACTTTAAGTGTCACAAAGCCAATTAATATTCCATTGTCAATTTTCTTTAAGTCAATTAGGAAACAATCATCACGTTCCTCAGTTAAACTCACCAGATAATCTTTAGCATACTGCTTAAAGTAAAATTCTTGCTGTTCAGGGTTCGCCCCTTTAACTATGGTATGAATATGCCTGGTGTCAGGATGTGTCACATAATCACCAGGTAAAATTGTCTTGACGGTAAATAGTCCTTCTTTATCTGTCAATACAATTCCGTTTAAACGAGCAGATGTTATATCATCTTCTATTTGACGATGGTATTCACCAGTATTATCTGTATGGTATAGATAGATGTTTTGATCAGGGATCGGATTCCCATTTTCTTTTTTCACCAATCTTCCACATATTATTAATGGAGTCCCTGTCTCTTGGTCATTGGTAATTTTAACTATATGTAAAGAGTCCAAGTTGAGATATTCCTCCATTAAGTGAAGTTCTGTGTCCGTTAATTCTATGATTGTTCTATCTTGCGCTGAACAATGTATCACAGAGAAAATGACTAATATTATAAGCGATTTTTTTTTCATCTTATTATGAATTTAAAAATATTACTATTAAGCAAGTTATACAGAGTGAAGAACAGTTTATGAAGACGCAAAGCGCATAGCGCATAGCGCATGGCATCTCCCGCCATGCGCCATGCGCTGTGCGCTATGCGCTTTGTGCTACGCGCCATGCGCTTTCACCGTCAGCGAAGTGCCGCTTTCTCCAATCACGACCACCTCTGTATTTTTATCTATAAACTCCCCCCTGCTATTTGCATCAAATAAGCTGCCTTCTATCATTACTTTACCGCTTGGCCGCAATACAGTATAGGTAGTTCCTTTGCTGCCGGTCATTGGTTGCGTGGTAAATTTAGATGTGAATCCTTTTTTTGACTCAAGTTTTTTCAGCAAAGCGATTTTTTGAAACATTTTGCTGTTGAAAAATTTTACGCCTCCAACCGTTATCACCAGGATACCACCGGTTAACCCGATAAATAAAGTAAGAGCCGCATTGTAAATTTCATCAGTATTTACATAAGAAAAGTCAAACAGGTCGTTACTGATCATAACCAAAATCAAGGAAAAAAAGGTGAGTATGATCCCGGAGATCCCTGCAATGCCAAACCCGGGTATCACAAGCACTTCCAAACCAATAAGTACCAATCCTGCAAAAAACATGGCTATTTCCCAATGCGCTGCCAGTCCGTTCAAATAGTAGGGAGAAAAATAGAGGGTAGCGGCTATGATAGATGCTATAAGCGGGAAACCGACACCGGGCGTTTGCAGCTCAAAATATATGCCCATTATTATGACCATCATCAGGATACCGCTTACAACCGGATTTAAAAAAAATGCAATGACTTTTTCAGCGCTGCCGAGCTTAAAATGTATTAATTCATAATTTTCTATTTTGCATTTTGCCAGGATGTCTTCAATTGAATTGACTTCTCCTTCACAGAACCCGTTTTTTATTGCTTCTGATGTAGTAAAAGTGACTACCTGCCCTACCTGAGAGACACTATCAACCCCTAATTTTTCCTCTACCATTGCCTCTGCAATTTTTGGGTCCCTGCCTTTTGCTTCGGCAGTTGAACGCATCATTGACCGCATATATGATTGGTATTTATCAGGCGCAGCTTTACCATCTTCCGTTACTACCGTTGCAGCGCCAATATTGGCGCCCGATACCATGTAAATACTATCGCAGGCAATAGAGATCAATGCTCCTGCCGAGGCGGCATTATTATTGATAAAAACATAAACAGGTATAGCTGAATTTAATATCCTGGTTCTGATAGTATCAGCATCAACCACGATACCCCCATAAGTATTCATATCAATGACGATATAGTCTGCATCTATGCTTTTTGCTTCTTCAAAAGCCAGCTTAATATACCTGCTCATTCGCGGGTCTATCTGCGCTTTGATCTCTATTACCAAAACTTTGACGCGGCTGTCAATGGCTGAAAAGCTACTGAACAGCAAAATGGTAAAAAGTATTATCGTCCTGAACATGATCTTTTTAGTTTTTAGTTACCCCGCGCACCCCGCATATAAATTTTATGTGCGGGGTTATGGTTAATTAGTGTCTGTCTCTAAAGTCACTTTTTCATAAGAATAGCACCCTGATTTATCAGGGTGAAAAAACGAGAAGTACCATTTTTCAGTCCGTTTTAACGGACTTTAATCACTTTGAATATCCAATTATTGAAGTCCGTTAAAACGGACTTAGAGTTTATTTTTTTGATTATTAATACTTTTCATAAAAATAGTTTAATTTTGCCTAAAATTAAATAATTTAATTGATAAAAGAAAATTATAATATTAACAAACAAAACGGATACTCATTAAACGCTATGTGCAGAACTAAATTCTTGTTATTATTTTTCCTGTTTTCTATAACCTGTTTACAATTGACCATAGCCGATTGTAAATTGTTAAGTGTTCCCACCGAATACCCGGGTAGGGCAACTGATTCAATAGGTGTAGTGAAAAAAAATGGTAAGGTTTATATTCTTCATAAAGTAGAGCCAAAGGAAACACTTTATGGGCTTAGCAAAAGATATGGCATTCCAGTAGAAGAAATAAAGGAGGCAAATCCTGAAATAGAACAGGGTTTGAAAATTGCCCAGGTGATCCGGGTACCTCTTATTAAAAATACCGAAAGTATTAATAAAAGTACAACTGCTTCAATATCCAAAGGTAAGAAAATACATGTAGTGAAGCAATCTCAAACTTTATTTAGTATTTCCAAAATGTATGGGATTACGGTAGATGATATAAAAAAATGGAATGATTTACCCGGTAATGACATTAAGATCGGCCAGCCATTGGTTGTTGGGAAAAGTTTGAAGAACAAAACACTGACCAATAATGAAAAAGTATCTTCCGAAGGCAATAAGAAAGATGATCAATCGGAGATAGTACAAAAAACACATTCCAATACCGGTATATCTGAAAAGGAGAGTAACGTAGTTTATACCAAAACGGGCGGCTATAAAAAAGTGATAGAAAAAGGGCTTGCAGAAATGATCAGTGACAAAGATTTTGATAACACCAAATATTTAGCGCTTCACCGAATAGCGCCAGTTGGCACGATCATGCATGTAAAGAATGCGAAAAACGGTGTAAGCGTGTTTGTCAGGATCATCGGTACACTCTCAGATAACCAAACCAATGAAAATGTGGTCTTAAAGATCTCAAAAAAGGCCTTTGATCGCCTTTTTGCCGAAGATAAAAAGTTTGCAGTGGTGATTTCGTATATTCCGTAAATTAGTTTAATGCCAATCCCGAGTACTCGGGGTGCGGGGTTGCAATGGAAATCCCATTTCAAAAAGTAACCGGTATTAACCGCTATTAACCTTTATTAACCGATATTAACTGAATTATTGTTTAAATACTCTTTATTATGAAACTTAGTACTACAGCTACCCTGATATGGTTGTTCATCTCTACAGGGCAGGCTTTTGCCCATAAGCAAGGTTTAAAAGATTCTACTGTCAGTGAGAACCGCAGCTACAACTTTTATGTTAACAGGCAAATAAATTATAATGAGGCAAGCCTTACAGTAGATATTGCAAAGGGCAGTAAAATTGTTTTTGAATATGTATATGATAGTGGAGGTGATGCGCGTGTTGACGCAAACTATAGGGAAAAAATTGTATTTGAAATTGATTCTGGTGACGGGCTCTTCCAAATTACTGATTCTTCTATAGTACAGTTTAATGTTTACTACGGACAACTTTGCATGTGCGTTGACAGAGGTTATCAACAGGTGAAAAAAGGATCTGTGCAAGGCATGATATTAGAAAATGGGAATTGGTATCTTGAAGTTGACCTGGTTGCTATCGGGAGAAATTCTAAAAAAGAATATCAACATAGTTTCGAGGCAGAGTTTATAAGATCATCAAAATAATAATATGAGACCTAAAACAGTAAAGTTTTCTAAAGCTGCAAACTCTGATTTTAACAGAACGTTAAGACAAAGAGTTAACGAATATTTCATAGCTAATAATATTTCTAAATATGCAGATTCAGGAATGGTTTGGAAAACAATTTTTATGACCGCATTATATTTCATTCCCTATGCTTTTATAATTTCAGGCATTTTCATCAATACCTGGATTATTTTCAGCTTGTGGATCATTATGGGAATTGGAATAGCAGGTATCGGTTTATCTGTTACTCACGATGCAATTCATGGGGCATATTCACCCCAAAAGAAGGTAAATATGTTCCTTGGTTATTTATTGAATATCATTGGTGGAAGTGCAGCAAATTGGGAAATTCAGCATAATGTGCTTCATCATCGTTTCACCAATATAGACGGTTTTGATGAGGATATAACACCCGTAAAGGTATTGCGTTTCTCTCCTCATCAAAAGCGATATTTTATTCATAGAATACAACATATTTATGTATGGTTTTTTTATGGTTTAATAACGTTGTCCTGGGTTTTAATGAAAGATTATGACCGGATATTCAAATATGAAAAAATGGGCATGTTTAAGGAGCAAAATAAAACTTTAAATGGATTATTAATTGAAATCGCCATAACTAAGCTGTTTTACTACTTCTATATGATTGTGATACCAATGTTGGTATCACCTGTACCCTGGTGGCAAACTTTAGCCTTTTTCTTTTGTATGCATTTTGTAGCCGGATTGATGTTAGGATGTGTATTTCAGCCTGCACATGTGATGCAAACATCTGAATATCCTGTGCCGGACCTGGGTGGAAATGTGAAAAATGATTGGTCAATACATCAAATACTTACAACGGCCAATTATTCCCCTTCCAGTAAATTATTATATTGGTTTGTCGGAGGACTAAATTATCAAATAGAACACCATTTATTTCCAAATATTTGTCATATTCATTACAAAAAGCTATCAACAATTGTTAGAGAAACAGCACTGGAATATGGATTGCCTTATCATAGCCAACCAAGTTTTACCTGGGCACTTTGGTACCATGCTAAAATGCTCAGGTATCTGGGCACAAATGATAAGTTTTGAAAAAAGACCTGGTTGCTATCGGGAGAAATTCTAAAAAGGAATATCAACGTAGTTTCGAGGCAGAGTTTATAAGATCATCAAAATAATATACCATTTTATGGTTGTAATCCACCCAAAAATGACTGTATTACAACCATAACGTGGTATCCATAAACAAGTTACCTACAATAGCCCGCCTAAAAACTGACATGTTTAAAAATAGGGTGAATCATTAACAGTTGGACACAAAAGTTGTTAATAGAAACGTCAACAGTTCTTTGACAAGTACGTGGATTGAAAAAAAATTAAAAAAGCCCGCCCTCAGAGATTTTTATTTAATCTTCTGCCAACACTCAGCAAGCACATTCAAATTTTGCTTTGAGAGTATTTATTTTTCAAGGTAAAGCAAAATTTGAAAGAGCTTGTTTTTGCAAACGCACAAAAAAATGTTGAAAACTTTTTAAAATAATCCATTGACATTTTACAAATCTGTAGTATTTTTGACAAAATTTGACAAGTCATTATCAAGCAAGACATGGTAACTATAAATTCAATAACGGAAATAGGTCAATATCTCAGAAACAGAAGAACAAAAAAAGGCCTAAGATTATTTGATGTGGCAAAGGGAACTGATATTGACACTACAATGTTGAGTAAGATAGAAAGAGGCGAACGTCTTCCGACATTTGAACAAGTTAAACGAATTGCTGATTTTTTTGGAATTTCTGAGAAAACCCTCAGAATTCAAGTGACAGCGAAAAAAATAATCAAAGAATATGGGCTTAATGAAACAACCCTAAACGCTGTTAAACTTGTTAAGGAACAAGTTATTCCTTATCTAAAAAAAAAGAAAAATGAAAAAACTGGTTAAAGACAACATAGAATTATGTTTGCAAGAGGCTTTGGAGGGAATGTCAAAATATCCTGATAATTCCTTTGACATGGCTATTTGCGACCCTCCTTATGGTGCATCAACAAGGGCATCTTGGAAGTACGACAGAGAGAAAAAACTCAATGGGTTTGGCGGGAACTGGAATCTCGCTAATCACGATTGGGATTTGCTGACAGGTAACGAAATTTTCGCATTCGCTTATCAATGGCTTTCAGAACTCAAACGACTTGTTAAACCGACCGGTTCGATATGGATTCACTCCACTTACCATAATTCCGGTTTCGTTAATGTAATTTGCCAATTGCTTGAATTAGAAATAATCAATGAGGTTGTATGGTACAAGCGAAACGCTTTCCCAAATCTTGCTAGAAGACGACTAACCGCAAGCCATGAAACAATCCTTTGGGTACACACCGGAGGCAATAAACGTCAATATACTTTTAATTATGAAGATGTAAAACAGGTACGTTTCAAGGGAGACAACCTAAAGGAACCCGGAAAGCAACTCAGAACAGTTTGGGACATCCCGAATAACAAAAACAAGAATGAAATAGCTTTCGGCAATCATCCCACACAGAAACCATTAAGATTATCAGACCGATTACTAATGATTTCAGGAACCAAAGGCGGTAAACTTCTCGTGCCTTTTGCAGGTTCAGGAACAGAACTGATTGCAGGGCTGAAATACGGTATGGAAGTCGTTGGCTTTGAAACAAATCAGGAATATATTGACCTTGCTGAAAAACGATTGAACGAATATCTGGAAGTCACGAAAAGCCAATTAGTATTAGAATGTTGAAACCAAATTCCAAAGTCGAGGCGGTAATAAAATGGTCAGGCAGCAAGCGACAAGTCGCCCCCCAAATAGGCCGTTTAATCCCTAAAGTCACCAAAAGGTACTTTGAACCGTTTATCGGAAGTGGTGCTATGCTGCCATTCCGCAAAGCACAGGTAGGCATTGCTGGGGATATCATTACCGAACTCGTTGACCTTTGGAATACTATAAAAAACGAACCTGAAAAAACTGCCATAGAATATCTACAGCGTTGGAGCAGATTGCAAGCAGAAGGTTATCAGGTTTACTATGAAGTGAGGGACTCTTTCAATGCGATGAGAAATCCTCACGATTTTCTTTTTCTTACGAGAACCTGCGTCAATGGCCTTATTAGGTTCAATTCAAATGGCGACTTCAATAATTCATTTCATTTAAGCAGACCCGGTATAAATCCGGAAAAACTGAAAGAGATAATATTTAAATGGCATTATTTCATCCAAGACGTTACTTTTCAAAACACCGATTACCGAACCACCCTTGACAGTGTGGAAAAGGATGATTTCATTTTTCTTGACCCTCCCTATGGTGGAACCAAAGGCCGATACACGAAAGACGAATTTTGTCTTGATTCCTTTTTCAATGAATTGCAACGGCTCAATTCGCTTGGGGCTAACTGGATTCTCACATTTGACGGAGTTGCCGGAGAAAGAGAATATGATTACAAGTTACCGGAGGAACTTTACGAAAACAAAGTGTTAATTAAGACAGGCAACTCACCGTTTACTAAAATGATGAAAACAAACATAGATGCGGTGTACGAATCAGTGTATCTTAACTTCAATCCCCCCACTAAACTGCTCGGCAATTTTCATCAAGAGGTTAGCAAAGAACCCACAATGTTTTGAAGTTTTCAGGTGAAGTATTGACACTTCCTTTTCACCTTTGAACTCCAGAGCAATTGCAATGTCCAATTTTCCTTTTTTCATTGCGGCCACTAACTGGCTATCATCACCGTAGCAAAACGCACCAGCAGAAAACGATTGGAACTTCTTTACTGGTGCTGCACTATCAGTATAAGCCCTCCATTCCCCATTTAATGACCTGTAGGCATTTGGCTGGCTGCACAGAATATCCTTTAAAAACATATTTAGACGAGTGCCTACATCTTTTTCCAAATCCCTTGATACGTTCTTTGATTCCATCGCGATATAAATCTCATCGCCATCGTAAAGCTGTATGGCACAATCAGGACGTTTCCTGTTAGAACCGGAAACTCTGGGCAAAGAAGTCCACTTATATTCCTGCTTCTTAACCTTATCGAAAACCAGTATACCACTCCAATCGCCACCAGGAGGATTGCACATTGCCTCATATATCCCATGCTTTTCTTGATGTGAAAAGAGAACATGCAACACAGTATCAACATCATATTCCGAAAAGTGATTGGGGACATTATTGGAAATCGGAATTGAAATTTTCTTGGTTCTCTTTTTAAATGCTCTTTCCTCGATATGATAGAGAGGCCCATGCTTGGAAGTAGTACTGTCCGCAAAGACCATGTTGCTCAAATTCAATATCGCCTCCCACAAACCGTTGGTTTCTGCTAATCTCGCAGGGTTTGTCTTGAAAGTATCCCAAGTGCTTTTTATCGCAGGGCCGGAAACAATCGTCAGAATTTTGATGTCATTACCGAAAACCATTCGCGCCAATGGCACCAATCCCCGGTCAGGTCGCGAATCATCCCCTCTTGGCTTGAAACCCGTAATCCAAACCACAACCAACGGTTCTTTAAGCACTTTCAATTCGTTAATGAAATCACCCACATCTTTACCATAGATGGTCTTAAATATCTTCACAAATTCACGTAATTCATCTTTAGATATTAGGCATATCGGAATCTCCTTAGCGCCAATCGAAATGCAATCAATCTTTTTGATTTTTCCTGACAGCTTGTCAAAATTCCGTGTAACATTAACCTTCCCCGACCGCTTGCGCTTCCATTTCTGCACCACATCGTCAGTTGCAAGCCATTCCGCTCTGTCTTTGCCAGTCACAGCATCAAGGAACTCATCCCATTGTTTCCCTTTAAGTGTATCAATTCGCTTCCGTTCTTTTGCAAGTATTCTTACCAACGAAAGCCCTTTTTTCTTCAATGCCTCAAATGCATCGGAATGATTGTTTCCATCAATGATTGCTTTCAGCAATACCAAGCTATCTTCAAGGCCAAAGACCAGCTGGAATTTATTTCGTAAATCTTCTGTAATAGCTGGATGCGCTTCATAAACCGGAAGGCATACCACATCGAGAGATACACTTGCAGACAAGTAAGAAAACGGAACAATCGGATTTGGGAACCTTGGTGCTTTTACAACCCTATTCTCGTCCAGTTCTACACCTCCAACCTCTGCATAGTAGAAATACGGGATTCCCAATTCCGCACAAGTAACTGCTCTACCACTTCTTTGCCAGGCATTGTTACCAGCAGGAAGTGCGTTACAATATTCAATAGCGAGAACAATTTCCTCATTTCCGTCTACTTCTTTTGTAATGTAGGCATCGGTGGCTTCCCGGATTGGCGCTTTTTCCAAAGTTAGTGCACTTTGGATACTTGTTCCCCATCTCCCATGTCCCGAATAAAGCGTTGCATCAAACTTAGCATTGCCGCTTACATTAACCCGAAACTGAGGACAATACAAATTATCCGAAATCCTCTCCACAGTAGCACCATACGCTCTTACAATAAGTTCTAAAGTGCGTTCGCACTCAATGATATTGTCACCGTGAATTCTGAGTTTCATTGATTTTCTACCGAATAAACACCTAAAAAAGCACCCGGCAAAAGTAGTCATTATATTAGGGAATTAATCATCCCTGTTTTGCCTATATGCTGCGCTTTTGCACGGAAAATCGTTGCATCACTGTTTATTCAATGATTTATCCTTATTTTCTGCTGATTTTTACTTACCGCTTCTCAATTCTTAAACATTGCTTTCCCATAAGCATAAGCGTTGGTGCTCAGGCGGTTCCGTTCAACTCAATTTTATCCGCAATTTATGCTTACTTTGCCACTCTGAATTATATTTTTTTGCGTAAATTGCGGATAAAATCCTAAATGTTAGGGGCAATAATAAAAAGACAGATGACAACAATGACGACAAAAAAGAAATCGACAAAAATACCACCTAAGACAGAGGCGGAAGTAATGTTTAAATCGAACTTACAATGTTGTGTTTGCCAAAAAAAAGGCGACCATATTCACCATTTGGACAGTGTTAGAACTAACAACGACTTTGACAACCTTGCTTTACTATGCTTTAAACATCATAATTTTGCGACAATTAAAGGAAGCTTGAGTAAAAAACTTTCTCGACAAGCAATAATCAAATTTAGAGAACATCATTATCAAGTCATCGAAAACGAAAGACAAAAAACGCTTGGGGCACTTAATAATCCAATCATAGAATTGAACGAAGAAGCCCTTTTGACAGCATCAAAAAATGCAATAATCATAATAGAAATTGAAAAAATAAAAGAAGAATACTTCAGTGCAAATTGGGACAAAAGAGAAAAAATAATAGGACAACTGAATAAATTTTCCAACCATTCTAATTTCCGGATAGCATTTGAGGTTTTTGAATTTCTCTCAGAAGCCGCAGGTCAGACAAGAGGGGGAATGACATATAATATGGCAACTTCCATTTTTGGTACTGCCCTTGACTTCTCTCCTTCATTACACGATGAAGAAAAAAGAGAACAAGCAATCCAAATTGCAAAACAATGTATTCATATCGGAGACAACATTGCTTATGACGCTTTTATTCATTTACGGAATTTGGCAGTAGCAATGTGGGGGTTGACTATAATCAAATTTATTTATCGTAAAGCAAAGGAAAATAATATTCAAGAATTGAAGGACGAAATTAATCGTACCTACAAAGAATTAGAAGCAACACTTCGCAGACCTGAAAGAACTGATTTAGAAAATGCACAGGAAATGCTTAAAGTGTTTAAGGACGACCTAGACGAATGGAGTTTGAGTTTTCCTCCTCTACCAAATCGTCTAATGAAAATTATTGACACAGACAATAAAAAATAGAAACTATGACAAAATTTACAATCGGAGCATACGAATTAGAACAAGCAACCGCGACTAACTTTGCCGACATTATCTCAATCATTAAAGGTCGCTCAATCGTTTCTGGTGCGGACTGGGAACAAGGCGACAGATTTGAATTAGGGCTTAGCGGAAATTTAATGCTTCGCTTTTTTCGGACTGACACGAATATGACTGTGAATTTGATTAGCACAAGAAACAAAGATGAAAATCCCACACTTGTAATTGATATGGGAGATATGGGACAGAGAGTTCCAATTTCCGTAATTGAAACCAAACTGAATGGTTTAAGGACACTTTATGCAATCTACTTTCTCATACACAACGACAGAGCACAAGAATTACAATCATATTTAATTCAGCATCCACAAGGAGACATTGAGAAAGCACTTTTAAAAGAAGATGAGCAACTTTACATTGAAAGCATTTCGTACGGTTCGTGGATTTTGACAGTTTGGGGAAAAACAAAAAAAGCATACAAAGCAATTGTATCAACTGCTGGACTTGTATTTGTGCGTGGACGAGAAGCATTTTTGAGCAAACTTGAGGCGGACTCTCGATTAAAAAATGCAGAAGCTGATTTAAAAACGGTTGAAGTTAAAGACAAACAATTTGAACTACATAAAAAACAGTTTGACTATTTACTTGAAGCAAGTGAAAAAATGGACATTCCAGAAGTAAAAAAACAATTAAAACGCAGAATGATTCAAGCGACAAAAAATTTTACTCTCGGGGACAAGAGCGACAGCGATTCATTCAGACAACTTGAAGAATAAATTACTGCCCCTAACAGCGCATATATTTCATCGCGGTTGACGAGAATATTCATACCTTAGCGTTTTCAATAATCGGTTGGTTTCTGAGACGGTGACGTAGTTCTCAAACCGCAACGAAACATATGCGCGGCCGTTCAATGTTTTATTTAAACCAGGGATTTGGTCCATTTTTTGACATAATCCCCAATAATAATATGAGACCTAAAATGGTAAAATTCTCTAAATTTTTTCCAAGGCTTCGTTTGTAAAAAAATTTAGACCTTCCGTTCATTTATTCATGCACACAAATTGGAGAATCCTTAAAGAATTTTTAGATCAAAAAGCAGCGTTATATAACAGACCCGATTTTATCCCAAACGACCCCATCTCAATTCCCCATCAATTCACAAAAAAGCATGATATTGAGATCATGGGATTTTGGGCTGCCATCCTTGCCTGGGGGCAGCGTAAAACCATCATTAATAAATGTAATGAATTGATTAAATTAATGGATGGCGCTCCTTACGACTTCATTATGAATCATAAAGAGAGCGATCTGAAACCATTTTTGAACTTTAAGCACAGAACATTTAATGCGACCGATACGCTCTATTTTATTGCTTTTTTCAAAGATTATTATTCTAAAAATGAATCGCTTGAAGACGCCTTTACGTGTGAGATGGCACCCCTAACGGGTGACCACCCGAAAGGGTGGTATGATGCCACCCCTAACGGGCGACCACCCGAAAGGGTGGCAAGATGGGAGATGGAAAAAGCATTAATCAACTTTCACAACCTGTTTTTTAGCCTTGATGACTACCCTCACAGAACGAAAAAGCATATTCCAACTCCGGCAAAAAAATCTGCTTGTAAACGGTTGAATATGTTTTTGAGGTGGATGGTTAGAAAAGACGATAAGGGCGTAGATTTTGGTATTTGGCAGATGAAACCTTCACAATTAGTTTGCCCTTGTGACGTGCATGTGGATAAGACAGCCCGCAAATTGGGTTTAATTACCCGTAAGCAAACCGATTGGCTCACTGCTTTAGAGCTAACGGAAAATTTAAAGCAATTTGATCCTGACGATCCCGTGAAATATGATTTTGCATTGTTTGGAGTGGGAAAGTTTGAGATGGCGGAATTCGAATTGGGGATTGCGGATTTTAGATGTTAATTTAATTCAAATCTGCTTATCAAACTCCTCCTCCCCATCACCCCCTTTTTTCCTACTATTATCAAATTCTGCTGATCAGGCCAAAAGCTATATGCTCTGACAAGCGTTAGTTTAAATTCATTTGGAAGGGACATGTGTTTGATCTTTTCACCTGTATGCTTATCAAATTCAACAAGCTCTATTTTATTCAAACCTGATAAAGTTATATCGGATGAAGCATAGAGAAAACTTAACTTATCTTTGAAGTTTTCAGCTACAAAAGAAACGGAATTAAGCCCATCATAAGCTGCATTTACCTGGGATTTTAGATGAAAATTTTCCCATTTAAGCTGTCCGGTTGAGTCAAAAGAAAATATCAAAATTCCTTCCGTTTTTATCAGGGCGCTTCTTTCATACCAGTTTGAAATGTTCTTTAAACTTTTTATGTACAGGTACCCATAAAGAGACATATACCTGTTTTCCAGTACAAATAATGCTCCTCCATTTTGATTTATCCTGAAGCCGGCAATTTCATAATTCATCCAGCTTTCCGGGCCATATAAAGATGTTTCCTGCTGTCTGGCGCTATCAATTCGTTTTACTAAATCTTGAGATATTTCATAAAAATTAATTTCTTCCACCTCTGAGGTTTCAAAATTAAACCTGGAATACATGACTCCAATGAGCTGATTATCAAGTAAGTTCAAATTAGCTACATAGACGATCTTATCATCAACGATTAATAATTTAAAATCTTCACGGCTATTATTGGTTCGTTCAATTTCAAGCAGGTTACTTTCTTTTGTTGTCAGATCATACTGTATCACAATTATCCTGCCCGTTGCATCTGCATTAAGAATATAAATGTCTCCAGGGTTGTTCAAAAAAATGCCATAGTTTGCATAATTATCTAATGGAATAACGGCTTCATTAATTTTCTCAAAGCGATTATCAAAAATTTTCACGTTTGCATAGAGGCGTTCCTTGCTATAATCATAACGCCAGGCAATAAACTTTTTTTTATCCGGGGAAAAGCCGGTATAGTATTCATATTGTAATGGCGTGATAAAGTTTTTTCTTATTCCGGAATTAATAAGGTCCTGGAACGTTTCTTTTACGCTACCCTTGCTATATGCATTCTGCCATTTTTCCACAGCAACAGAGTCCAGCTCCTTATACCATATTTTTTTGCCTTTCTTAAGGTCAAATCCATAGACAAACAGCTTACTGAAGTACTGATCATGATTGTGAACAACGGAGAGCAGTACAATTTCCCCGTTATGATAGATCAGATCTTTATGATCTTCATATTTTTCAACTGTAAGCCTGGTTTTCCATTTGGGTACTAAATTAAGATCATAACGTTCCAGTAAGTATAGAGATTTTCTCCCGGTAAGGTTTCCTTTTGTTTTAGAGAGGGTGATAAAATCTGTATCAGAGATCTTAATAAGCTCAATACGTCCGTCCGGCTCTCTATATGGGCAGCTTAATGAGAATAGTTGTTGGGATACGAGAGTTTGGGCAAAGCCCCCCTTAGTCTCCCCGAACCCCGCACATAAAATTAATAGTAAAAACAAACAAATAAATCTCTTTGAAAAATTTATGTGCGGGGCGAAGGGGGGAAATAGGAAAATGCAAAGTGAAATTTTACTCCATGAGATATTACAACTAAAAAAATATATTTGAATAAATTTTGTGAAACCACCTTCTTTTCTTAGATTCAAGTAACAAATGCAACTGAATTGAGATGATTGAAGGAATATTTGCCAAAACATCTTAGTTAATGGTTATTGGTTTTTAGTTTTAGTTTTTCAAATTTGCATTTATTACTTGAATCCACTTTTTTATTCATGTGCCCGGAGCGGGAGTCGAACCCGCACGGAGTTGCCTCCACTGGTTTTTGAGACCAGCGCGTCTACCAATTCCGCCATCCGGGCATTTTTATTTGGTGATTTAGTTGATTTCCCATTTGTTGATTTTAGACTTGCAAATTAATTTAAAACGAATTAAAAATCGGTTTTACGCAGCGAAAAGGCAACCGATTTTTCGGAGAATAATTTTTTAGTATTTTTCCAGACTTCTTTAAAAAGTTCAGAGTTTCTGTATTCATTAAGGCATTTCTCATTTTCCCATAAGCTGTAAGTTACAAAAATATTATCCTGATGATAATCTTTCATAAGCTCTAAATGAGTACAGCCCTTGAAATTCCTGATCTTGCTCTTAGAATCCTTAAATATCTTCAAAAACTTCTCTACATTTTCTTCTTTAAAAGTCATTCTGACGATTCTTACAAGCATGATATTTACTTAGTATAAAATGTTACAGTTACTACAGAATCATACGTCAGGTATAGCGCTTCCGAGGCGTTCCATTTGTTAAAAGCTATTTCGAGCAAAGCATTGCTGTTAAACAGACATACACATTCGCCCCCTTCTACCTGATTATATACTTTTGAAATATTTTCAATAATTTCACTTCCAAAAGCTATCTTATATTTTCTTCCTTTTTTACACCTTTCAAAGGTGTTTACGTCAATATTGGTTACCAGGTTTCCATAGCTGTCTATATGTATCACCTGTCCTGATAGTTGGTCTTTTGTAACCTTCAATTGCCGGTTAAGCATTTGTTTCATGCTTTTAATTTTCTGTCCCAGATCCCGGATATTGCCCTCATTGGCTAAAATGATGGCAGCGGGTGCAAAAATGTCTTTTTCAGGAAAAGCAGTTGATGCAGCCAGCCCTAAATCCCTCTCGCCACTATTTCTTACCGAATCGGTGAGTCGGTGAATCGGTGAATCGGTGAATCGCTTCGTTTTACTGCTCTCCGTTTCTCCGGTTCCCCGTTTCTCCGATTCAGGGGGGCTTGGAGTTATAAGGGGGCTGCTGGATAATTCTACTATTATATCAGGTTTTTTATCACTTATCAAAGAAAATAATCCATTGTCGGCTCCTATAAAATAATGATTTTCTAACTTTATAGAAATAAATTTGTCTTCTCTTTGGTCAAGAGAATTGATTGATACAATATGGATCGTATTTTCAGGGAATTCCCTAAAGACAGCATGAAGGATATAGGCTCCATATGCTATATTCCACGCCTCAACCGAATGACTAATATCTACGATTGAAGCGTTGGGAATTGAGCTGTAGATCTTTGCTTTTACCGCAGCAATGTAGTGATCCTTATCTCCAAAATCCGATAGAAAAGTGATCAATGGCATTTTTGATAATTTGATAATTCGCTAATTTAAATTAAAAACTGAAACTAATTTGTAAATTTATTATCTTTGTCATAATATTGCACTAACAAATGCCTAAAAGAGCTAAAATTAAAAAATGCCTGAAATTAAGGCGTAAAAATTGATACAGAACTAAAATTTTAGGTATTTTAAAATTTACAAAATATTGGTAGAAAAAATTATCACACTTGACAATGTATCTCTGGTGGATTTTCTCGGTATAGAAAATCATAATATCAAACAGATAGCGGCTTCGTTCCCACAAAGTAAAATTGTTTCCAGAGGTAATGAAATAAAAATAAAGGGAAGCCCGCCTGAAATAATCAGGATCAACGATATATTGAATGGGCTTATTGCCCATTATCAAAAGTATGGAAAAATAACCCCGGAAAATATAAAAACTTATCTTGACAAGACTTCCCAGGACTTAAGCAGCGCCCCTGAAGAGGAAATTATAATTTATGGAAATAAAGGCATAGCCATTAAGCCAAGAACAGGAAACCAGGCAAAGCTTGTTAAAAGCGTTCAAAAAAATGATCTTGTATTTGTAATTGGACCGGCAGGTACGGGGAAGACCTATATTTCAGTAGCCCTGGCTGCAGGAGCTTTAAAAAACAAGGAAGTAAAAAGAATAATCATTACAAGGCCGGCAGTTGAAGCCGGTGAGAATTTAGGATTTTTACCGGGAGATATGAAGGAAAAGGTTGATCCCTTTTTAAGGCCTGTCTATGATGCATTAAACGATATGGTTCCTCCTGAAAAGCTGAAGTATTACCAGGAAAACCACATCATTGAAATTGCCCCCCTGGCATATATGCGGGGCAGAACATTGAGCAATGCCTTTATCTTGCTCGATGAAGCACAAAACACCACTACCATGCAAATAAAGATGTTCATGACCAGGATGGGCGCTAACTCAAAAATGATCATCACAGGAGACCCTACCCAGATCGACCTGCCAAAAGATCAAAAATCAGGTTTGATAGAGGCTATGGCTATTTTGAAAAATATAAAAGATATAAGTTACGTAAAATTGGACTCCAGCGATGTGATCAGGCATAGGTTGGTGAAAGATATTGTAGATGCCTATGGAAAATGGACTCCTAAAAAGTAAAATCACCAAACCTGCCCGCCTGTCTGGCGGACAGGCCATTCACAAAGCCAATACAAGGCAGGCGGGGCACTCAATTCCTAAATCACCAAAATTAGTACAAGGAATACGTACTATCACTTATTTCCCTAAAACATATTTTAGAGCGGTATGAAATTAGAGCAGTTAATAGAATCCATTGAGCTTACACAAAACTCCTTACAGCAAAAGGCATTAAGCGCGGTAAATCAGTTGGCTACCATCCGTAATTGGCTGATTGGCTACTACATTGTTGAATTTGAGCAAAAGGGTGAAGAAAGGGCTAAGTATGGGGATAAGCTACTAAAAACACTCTCAAAAGAATTGAAAAATCAGCAAGTAGTTGTAAATATTGAAGATACCATATGGAATAAATCAAATTAGCTGGAAATTCTATTACCTTTACAAAGTAAAATTTAGGAATTCTATTTTAAACAGAAATATGCCAATTTCAGCAGAGAGAGAAGTTTTTCAAATAAAAGAGATTGAACCTGTCAAGCCATCTGATTTGTTAGAAGCCAATTTATATGATGAAGATTTATCTTTCAATGGTTTTGACACTCAACACTCGATGCACGCTATCCATCCCTATATAGCTGCAATGAATCCCCCTCTTGCCAGAAAGCTGATACAAACTTATGTGCCAGAACCGGAAAGCGTACTTGATCCGTATTGTGGGGGAGGTGGAGTGCTTCTTGAAAGCACATTGCTTGGCCGGGAGAATGCTGGAGGTGATATAAATCCGCTAGGCGTATTAATTAGTAAAGCGAAAACAACATATATCTCTCCAAGAATAATAGAGATGGCATATAAAAATATCCTTTCACTAAGTCAGAAATTAACGAATCAATTCAGTATCCACTTTGATCGCCAATTAAATTACTGGTTCAAGGAATATACAATCCCCCAAATAGATTCATTAGCAAAAGCAACAAACAAGGTTACGAATGATGATCTTAAACTTAAAAATTTATTTCATGTTATCCTTTCTGCATCGATCAGAGATGTTATGCTCACATATAGAGGTGAAGTGCGGCTGAGGAGATTACAAGGTGATGATCTTGAAAAATTTAACCCGGACATTTATAAAGCATTTGCTAAAAGATATACTATCGCTGTTGAAAGAATTGATACTCTCCCTCCTGGTTGTGAATCGAATATTGAAATAAGGGATATAAAGAATCTGTCATTTGATTCAGAGCAGTTTCATTCTATTATCTGTTCTCCTCCATATGCAGATGATAAAAATGGTGTGGGGTACTTTCAGTTTTCAAAAAATATGCTGGCTTGGTTGGGTTTTGCCCCTGATGATATTAAAAAACATAAAGATCTGTTTTTAGGGGCAGAGAAGAATAATAAAATTTCACCTGAATCAGAATCATTAGCAATATCCTTGGAGAATATCAATAACAGAAACACGAAACATTATAAAGAAGCTGTTGCTTTTTATCATGATTATGATCTAGGGCTAAAAGAAATGGTACGAGTAACTAAAAAATGGATAATAATAGTAATCGGAAACCGGGTACTGTCAAGAACTCAATTTAATAATGCTCAAATTACAGTGGATTTGCTTAATAATCATGGGGTTGAGCTTAAGCACCATTATACAAGAGAACTAAGAAAAAAGAGAATGATGAATCTCGGTAATGACGGTGGTGGTATATCCAAGGAACATATTCTTGTCTTTAAAAAATAAAGACAATATTGCATTTAATACTTATGCACCTATACACATAATTCATGCTTCTTAACATTCCAAAAACTTAAAGTGTCTCTTACAAATTTATCTGGCTGATCTTCAGAAAAAGATAATGTATTTATTCTAAACCCTGATCGGGTTATTTCAGGGCTAGGCGGTGTGCGTAAATTATAGGAATAGCAGTTAGTAAAATCCCCATCCACTTCAAAATAATCTCTCTTTGGTTGAACGGATATATTTAGTTTATCAGGGACACGACCCCCAAGTTCACCATAGTTTATAGCATCTCCATGCGGAGGAGGAAAGGATTTGGAATCAAGCGTAATACAGGTAGAGAGAAATCCTTTATTCATAATAATTTTACTGGCAGGGGCATCATCTTTTATTCTTTCTGCGATACTTGTTTTTGCATGAATCACTCCGAGAATCTTCCAATTTTTATTTCCGGTACCACAATCACCTTCAATTGCAATATCCATTTTTGAAGGGGCAATTTTACCCTGTAAACCCATTTGGAATAAGGCATTGGAAGCAGATAATTTGGTTAACACAACTAATCTTACTCCATATTCAATAAAGTGGGGATTGTAAAGAGCAATAAACGCTTCTTCGAATGCCTGTCCGCTTGCCCTTTTCCAGCTTTGTTCATTTCTGCCGCAATCAAGATAAATTCTATAAATAATATGTTGCCATATATCACTTGGATTAGCTAATGGACAGATTTGTACTGCGTAAATAAATGATTTTGCTATAGCTTTATATGCTTGTTCTTCTTCCAGAAGTTGAGTGAGTTTTTTTCTAATGGATTCATATTCCGGAGATGAAATATTATCAATTTCAACCTCAACGCTCTGCTTACGATCATAACTATAAACTTTAATTATAGCCATATTATATTTTCAGGATTAATTTGCACAAACATAAAAAGAAAATAGTTAAAACTTCCTTTCTATAAGCCCTACTCAAGCTGGAGTCCTTAATTTCTTTAATTAAATTTTCCTGTGCATCGCTGAAGCTGCTGATATTGATATAATGCCCTGAGCCGGTAGTGGCGATATCCTTCATTTGCAAAGCACTTTTTTTGCCGTTTTTTCACCCACAACCGATAACATTACCTGCCCTACTCCCATTTCTTTGAATCAAAAACTCAAAGAAATAATACAACAGGGCGAAGGCATTGAAATAGTTAATATTGATTAATTTAGCGACCATGAAATTTGAGCAGTTAATAGAATCCATTGAGCTTACACAAAACTCCTTACAGCAAAAAGCATTAAGTACGGTAAATCAGTTGGCTACCATCCGTAATTGGCTTATTGGTTACTACATTGTTGAATTTGAGCAAAAGGGTGAAGAAAGAGCTAAATATGGCAATAAGCTGTTACAAACCTTATCAAATGAGTTGCACAAAAAGAAATTGAAAGGTTTTTCTGTTACTAATCTTAGATTGTTCAGACAGTTTTACTCCGTATATCCGCAAATTCATCAGGCACTGCCTGATGTTTTGAGTTTGGAAATTCATCAGCCACTGGCTGACCAATTGAAAATCGGGAATATTCAGCCAATGGCTGAACAATTAGAATTACAGATTAGTCAGCCACCGGCTGACCAATCTGATAAAACTGTTCAGGTATCGGGAGGAAAGCTATTGCAGCACTTTTCTTTCAGGCATTTTACGAAACGTCAGCAACGCTACATTTTTGTTATATTTTACAATGCAAACAATTTTCCAATTATTTTCCACATTTTTGAGAAAGAAAATGATTATAAATGTTTCCCTTTGTGAAACCTTTTACTTATCTTTGCGTTTCAATAGTGGATAGGAACTCACACAGCATATACAAAGCTGTGTAATGAAGGGAAGCAATATATTGTGAATGTATATACTTAAAGATTGCAAAAATGGAAACATTAATGTACTCCATCATCAAAACCGATAGGCAATACAATGAGTATTGCAACGTTCTTGAAGAACTTTTAGCTCAGGATAAAAAAGCTGTGTCTGATGAAATTGAACTGCTTACCCTCTTGATTGAAAAATGGGATACGGAGCATAATTCATTTGATGATCTTAACCCTGTTGAGTTAATTAAAGCTTTGATGGAAGAAAACAACCTGAAACCCAAAGACCTTATTGAAATCTTAGATTTGTCTAAAGGAACGGTTTCCAAAATATTGAACTATCATAAGGGGCTTTCTAAAGAAACCATTCGTAAGCTATCCGCTTATTTCAAGGTTTCTCAAGAGGCTTTTAACCGTTCTTATAAATTGGTAAATGAGGTGAACAGGTATTTTCGTAATGCAAGCCCGATGAACACAGAAAAAGAAACAGAAAACGCTGTTGTTGTTTAATTTTGCTCTCGAACTGTTAAATTAGAAGGTTAAGTTTTTTCATCAATTAGGCAGGGTGAATTAATTCAAATAAACAGAAAGCCCTGTGTGCTATTGAGAAACCTACGGAATCCCACAATAATAGTCGGCAGTTAGCAGTCGGCAATCGGCAGTCAGCAGTCGGCAATTGTTTTTTGCCGACTGGGGACTGTAGATTGCCGACTTTCTTTGTGGGCGGTATAGGATTCGAACCTATGACCCCCTGGGTGTAAACCAGATGCTCTGAACCAGCTGAGCTAACCGCCCGGATTGATTTTTTTAAGCCAAATCTTACCTCTGCAAAGTTAATCCTATTTAACCAGATTACAAAAACCTCCCGTAAAAAAAACAATAATAAATAATCATTTCCTCACTTTATTCGTTTAAGTTGAGATACTTGAGATACTATGAAATTTAAACGAATAATAAAGTACCTGCTGGCTATCATTACAATAACACTTACCCTGCTTATTAGTGGTGGCGTCCTGGTGACCTGGCTATACCAGGATAAGATCATTAACCTTTGTGTAGCCGAAATCAATAAACATCTCAAAACTAAAATATTTGCTGATAAAATTTCTTTGTCGGTCTTTGATAAATTTCCCAATGTATCAATATCATTTAACCGGATCGTGATAGAAGGCAGTAACATGGAAGATGCCCGCCTGCCGAAGCTCCAGCGCAGGCAGGGAAAATGTCTTGTTAAAGCAAAAGATATATTTTGCACATTTAATATCAAGGATCTGATCTCAGGAAATTATGTCATTGATGAGATCTGGTTAGAAGATGCTAAAATATTCCTTCGTATTGATGAAGATGGAAATAATAACTTCACAATATTTGAACCCGGTATTACCGGCGCCTCAGAAAATAAACTATTCTCTTTTGACCTGCAAAAAATTTATTTCAAAAATGTGTTGTTTCTTTTTGATAACCAGCAATCCAAACAAGCTGTTCACTTTCTTTCTACCGGCACTAATGCGGGATTGCGTTATGAAGGGGACCTGCTGAACATAAGCTTAAATGGCAATCTGTTTTTATATAAAATTCAATTAAATAAAAGCACCTGGTTTAGCAAAAAGAATATTTCTTTAGAATGTGATCTTATTTACAATAAGAAAAACGAAATTCTAAAGATCAATCCTTCAGTTCTGCAGGTAGAGAATTCTGAATTTGGTATTAAGGGAAAGTGGGTCGGGGGACGGGGGACGAAGGATAAACAGAAAATAGATTACATCAATCTATCCATAGATGGGAAAAAGACTACTGCTCAAACAATACTTTCTTTACTTCCAGGCGATTTGTATGAAAAATTCAGTGTTTATAAAAGTAAAGGAAGTGTATATTTTTCGGGAAAGATCATTGGTAACATCTCTGAAACCGCCACTCCTGCAATAGATATATTATTCGGATTTAATAACGCTTCCTTCTACCTGCCTCTCAAAGCTACAGTGGGGCAGGCAGGCATGCCGGATTCCAAACATTCAATTAAAAAAGTTAACTTAGCAGGAAAATTTTCAAATGGAAAAAAGCATAACCAATCATCTTCTTCATTAACGCTATCAGGCATTAAAGCGGAATTGGACGGAAAGCCGCTTAAAGGCAGCTTTTTAATAAAAAATTTTGATTCACCCTATATTTCGTTCAACATTGATGCGAATATAGATATTGCCACTTTACTTGCATATTATCCAAATGACAGGATTGACCAGGCTGATGGAACTTTAAAGATCAATATGGACCTCTCCGGAGGTCTTGAGCAGCTAAAACAGATCAATCTTTCAAAAAACTTTAATACGTCAGGTGAGTTTTCGTTACGTAACTTTGATTTAACGCTAAAAAACATTTCGTTAAACTTTAAAAACTTCAATGGCAATTTTTTGTTCAACAAAAATGATATTGCAGCAACCAATTTCAGCGGAAAAATTGGCAGCAGCGATTTTCTGATCAATGGCTTTTTCAAAAACTTGCTACCCTACCTGTTATTTGAAGATCAAACTTTATTTATGGAAGCTGATCTGCGCTCTGATCTGCTTGACCTTGATGAATTATTGGCCACAGATTATACAGATTTTTTAAATGAAAGGAACGGGGCACAACGGACGAGTGGAGAAGGTAGGGAGTATAGGTTGTCTGTTTCTCCGGATCTGTCTTTTGCATTAGGGTGCAATATTGGTTCAGTAAAATTCAGGAGGTTCAGGGGAAAAAACATTACAGGTAAGCTAATCGTAGTAGATCAGGTAGTTAGCTCTGATAACATTTCGTTCAACGTTGGCGGAGGGAAACTAAATATTTCGGGCATGATCAACGCAAAAGGGCGAAACGAAATTGCTGTTACAACTAAAGCCGGATTTGAGAAGATACATATAGACAGCATCTTCTATATTTTTGAAAACTTTAACCAGGATTTTATCACGGATAAACATCTCAAAGGCCAAATATCTGCCCGGGCAATTGTCAATATGTTTTTTGACAGCAACCTAAAAGTAAATTATGATAAATTAATTGCAGATATAGATGCATCAATTGCTAATGGCCAGTTAGTCAACTTTGAACCGATGCGGAAACTATCAAAATTTTTAGATGAGAAACGCCTCGCTGATCTTAAATTCTCAGAATTGAGAAACAGCATCCATATTGAAGACAGAACCATTTTTTTCCCTGAAATGGAGATCAGGTCAAATGTCAGCGCCATTTCAGTAATGGGCGCTCACGGTTTCGATCAAAGCATAGATTACAAATTAAAGATACCGTTAAAAAACTATAAGATAAAAGACAAAGTGTTTGGTGCGATTGAAGAAGATGAACAAGGTGTTGCAACTCTATATCTTACCATAAAAGGCACTACTGATGACTATAAAATAACCTATGATAAAGAAAGGGTAAAAGTTAGGATCAGGCGCAGCTGGCAAAATGAAAAAGAAGAATTCACCGATCTTTTTAAAAGAAAACCCATAGAGGCTGTGGTTCCCGATACGGTGACTATATTAGATGAAGAGGAATATTTTGATTTTGAGGAATGATTATTTTTTGTTATTCGAATCAATAATGATCGTCACCGGCCCGTCATTAACAAGTGCAACTTCCATATAGGCTCCAAATTCTCCTGTTTCTATCTTTTTCCCTAACCCGGTTTCTAACTTTTGTACAAACTTTTCATATAAGGGGATTGCGATTTCAGGGGGTGCAGCATTTATGAAAGACGGCCTGTTTCCTTTTTTTGTGCTTGCATGCAGGGTAAATTGGCTTATCAATAAAATATTTCCTCCAATATCCTTAAGGGCAAGATTCACCTTCCCCTGCCCGTCATCAAAGACACGCAAATTGATGATCTTTTTACTCAACCATTCAATATCCTGTTCATTATCATCATGGGTTATGCCAAGCAATATCAAAAAACCTGCATTGATCTTTGCTTTAGTTTTTCCCTCAATTTTAACAGATGCTTGGGAAACCCTTTGTATTACTATGCGCACTTTACAAACAAGCAGCAGTAGGCAGTGGCAGTTGGCAGTCCTGCCTCCTGCTGCTGCCGCTGCCTACTTTTTATGCAGTAGTGGCTTGCTGATGGAGCATTACAGGCATCACCAGCATCAGCACATCTTCATTTTTATCCTTTTCTTCTGGAAAGATCAGCCCGGCTTTATTAGCCTCTGACATTTCTATTTTTATCATTTCCGAATCAAGGTTACTAAGCATTTCTATAAGGAACCTGGCATTAAACCCGATCTCAATATCCTCACCTTCAAACTCACATGAGAGCCTTTCATTGGCCTCGTTAGAAAAATCAAGATCTTCAGCAGATATCTGAATCTCACTGCCGGCAATTTTGAATTTGACCTGGTAGGTTGCCTTATTTGAATAAATAGCAATCCTTTTTAATGAATTTAACAGTTCGGTACGGTTAATAATTAGTTTATTAGAATTATCGGTGGGGATGACATTTTCGTAATCAGGAAATCGTTCATCAAGAAGCCTGCATACCATTTTTACCCGGTCAAAGCTGAAAAACGCATTGGTACTGTCAAACTCAAATTTAACTTCAGTAGTTTCAGATGGCAGTGAGTTTTTAATAAGCGCCAGCGCTTTGTGAGGAATTAAAATTTCAGCATCGTTTTTTGCAGTAATATCTGATCTTCTATATCTTGCCATCCTGTGACTATCAGTTGCAACAAAAGTAATATTTTTATTGCTTAGCTGCACAAGTATTCCTGACATAGCAAGCCGCATTTCATCATTGCTGGCGGCTATAATAGTAGTTGATATAGCTTTGG
>VRUD01000024.1:43952-50050 GCA_019456305.1 Cytophagales bacterium
CTGCACAAGTATTCCTGACATAGCAAGCCGCATTTCATCATTGCTGGCGGCTATAATAGTAGTTGATATAGCTTTGGAGAGTATATCTGACGGAATATTTACCGAACTACCTTCCGAAAATTCCGGTAATTTGGGAAAATCTGTAGCATTTTCACCGGAGAGCTTATATCTTCCATTATCTGAACTCAGCTCTATACCATAGGTATCTTCATCGATGGTAAATGTAACAGGCTGCTCAGGCAGGTTTTGTAATGTTTCTAATAAAATTTTAGCAGGAATAGCAATACTGCCGGGTTCTTTTGCTTCAAGATCAATCTCTGTAGTCATTGAGGATTGCAGATCAGAAGCTGTAGCTTTAAGCAGACCATCTTTAATTTCAAATAAAAAGTTTTCCAGAATCGGAACCACCGGGTTGGGTGCAATAACACCGTTAATGGTTGAGATCCGCTTTAGCAATGCAGAGGAAGAAACTATGAATTTCATAAATATGATATAAAAAAGTGGCGTAAAGGTAAAAATAAATAGACAATTTACAATTCGTAGTTGGCAATTATTGTTAACTACCCTCTCGTACTTGTCAACAGTCAATTGTCTATTGTCTATTGTCAATTGTCAATTGTCAACTGTTTTATTTATCTAGCTTTTTTAACTTCTCAATGAGCTCATTTTGCTCCAGCCTCTTTCTTAACAAGTCATTCGCTACATCAACTTTGCTAATTTCCTTTGATTGAATGTTCATGAACTCATTTTGTTGTATCATTTTTCTTAACAGGTCATTCTCCATGTCAATCTTTTGAGTGTCTTCTGGCAGCGTATAGCCAAATTTAGTTATCAAAATATAATATATCCCAGCCAAACAAGGTAATACAATACCCATCCACTGTAAAAATTCTACTAAATCTTTAATGGCGCCTGAGGCTAATATAAAAAGCATCAGTAAAAACCAAACTATTGCTCCAACAAAACCTATAGTTCCGGTTACGTTGAGCATAAAGCTTTCATTTTTCATAGTTAAAATTTTATTTGATTAGCCGCCAAAAGTAATGTTTATTTTAAAAAACAACAAAAAAAAGATATTTTTTTATAATTTTATTTGGATTATTTGGTATGGGGGTGTATATTTGTGCGTTCTTAATCATAGCCAACTAGACAGTTATGCCACTCATTTATTGGATAGCGGTACTGGTATCAGATTCATACAAGAAATGTTAGGGCATAAATCATTAAGAACCACCGAAAAATACACCCATGTAAGTATGAAAAGCAACTAAGAACATTAAAAATCCCCTGGATGATTTTGACATATAAAAACATACAAACCTCAACATACACAACAATGGTTTGTCGTACATATTCATAAAACATGAACATATAAGTAAGTTATCATCAATTGCTCATTTTTTTTAGAACTATCTGAAAAATAAATTTGTTCCTCATATTCAGTAGTTAGCTGGCATTTAGGTAGATAAGATGAGAACAAATAAGGAACTGAAAGATAAACTAGATAAGATTATCGAAATCATGTCTGATGCAAAAGTGTTAGTTACCGATAGCTATTTCATGCTGGTAACAGATACTTCTGAGAAATTTACTTTGGTTTCACGAGATAAATTCTTAAGAAGAGTTCAATCTTCGCTTTGGAAACTGGCAATAATCGAATTAACAAAGCTCTTTGGTTCGAAAAAGGATAACCTTCGACTTGACTTTTTGATTAGTCAAATGATAAACAATTTCAAAAACTCAGAATGGTCTGCGTATATTTCTAAGGAAGATTTGAATAAACTAAAAGCACTATTGGATAGCTCAGAAACAGCAATCAAAAAGAAGAATTTAAGAGAAATTAGAGATGAGCATTATGCACATACTGATATAACTCCTTCTAATCATATTGATGCAGTAAAGTTTTTTTATGATGATTTTAAGTATCTGATAAATCTTGCTGAGTATATTGTGAATGCGCTAATGAATAAGGTATTTGACGTCTCAGTCAAATTCGTAACATATAACGGGGAAGACGTTAATAATTTCTTAAAACAACACTTGGAATATAGAAAATTGGTTATTATATCAAGATTGAATAAATGAAGAACTAATTATCACCTGGTTGAGTTAGGTACTAAATTAAACCAAGCGATGAGCAGAAAATTTACTTACATACAAGTAAAAACATTTTTCAAAAACAATGGATGTGAACTACTAAGCCCAGAGTATAAGAATAATAGTCAAAAATTAGATTATATATGTTCTTGTGGGAATAGGTATCAAACCAGATTTGCAGATTTTAAGAATGGCTCCAGATGCAAAGAATGTCGATATAAAAGAACCTCTCAAAGTCAAAAGTTTAGCTTTGAATATATAAAACAATTTTTTGAAGATAACAACTGCACATTGTTATCAACTGAATATTTCGGAGTTAATAGAAATCTAAAATATAGATGCAATTGTGGTAAAATTTCGGAAATACAATTTGCAAATTTTAAAAGAGGAGCCAGATGTAAATTCTGCAAAGGCAGTAGAATATCTGAATCCAAAAAATATAAATATATACCATATAATAAAGCTGAAGAAATTACAATTGCTGCTGGGTTGAATAGTAGAAGTGAATGGAAGAAATGGTTCAAATCAATTAAGATAGACGGCTACCCATCGAATCCTCCCAGGGCATATCCAGCCAAGTGGAAAAGTTGGGGTGAGTTTTTAGGAACAGGGACAATTGCAACCTACAACCGAAATTATCGCACTTATTCTGAGGTTAAAAAATTTGCTATTTGTAAAAAATTGAATAGCCAACAAGAATGGAGAGAATATGTAAAAACAAACTGTTTACCCCATGATATACCTCATAATCCCTATCAAGTTTACAAAAACGAGTGGAAAAGTTGGGGTGTATTTTTAGGTACGCAAAATAAAACTCCCAAAATTTTATCTGATAATGAATTAAAAACTATGTTTGCTACAAAGGGAGATATTTTCATCCGTGCCTACTTTGATAAAAATAAAAACAAAATTGTTGAATACAAATGCAAGTGTGGTAATCCCCAAAAACTTCGAGCAAGATTAGATGCGTATTTCAAAGGATTTATTAAATGCAAAGATTGTCGTGTGAAAACCGCAGGTGTTTCTTCGCACGAAAAGACTGTTTATTATTTCCTGAAAGCCAATAAGATAGAATTTTATCAAGAGTATATTTTTAAAGAGTTTATAATTGCGCGTTTTGACTTTTTCATCCCTTGTTACAATTTAATTATTGAAACACACGGCAGACAACATTTTTTTCATAATAAGAGGTTTCATAAAACTGATAAAGCCCTTGAAGTCAGAAAGAAAAAAGATGAACAAAAAAGAAAATTTGCAAAATCTAAGGGTATTAACTATCTCGAAATTCGTTTTGATGAAAATATTTATGAAAAACTTTCATCAACCATCCCCAAAATAGACAATTCGTTTAAGCCAATAATCAATGAAAATGACTTAGATAGATTGCTTTTTGAATCAGATTATTTCACAGACAATATTAAATTTCGCATTTACAATTCTGATAATAAATCTTACTTGGTTTTTACATATTTCAAAAATCTAAAACGACAGAAAACACAAAAAACATTCAATACATATAAAGAAGCAAAAGACATTCTCGAAGATTTAAAACATAAGGATGAAGAAGAAATTTTGAATTGGTTTAATGACAACCGATTAAAAAAATTGATAATCAGCTATCAAAAATCAGCTAATAAATACAAACTTTTTTTAAAAGCATATCCAAAAGAAGGAGGGAAACGAAGAGAATATTATATTAGTCAATTCTCGCATAAATCAACTATAGATAACGTAATAGATGCATTGGACGTAGTGGATAATGGCATAATAAAATATCTCGACAAAACTTATGATATCTTAAGTAACAGCGAACTTATATCGTTAAGAAAAAAACTAAAGGAAAATTGGAAATATGAATAATAACGTTAGCTAACATAACCTAAAAAGCGGTAGGCAGACAAGTAATTGAGATAGTTTATTTTTTCTATTTAACATATATCTCGGTGGACAGAAAAAGTGAGCAACTGATGATAACATCGGGCAGGCTATATGCGGGGAGAAGTGCAATTTGAAAGTTCATCGCAGTTTGCTATCTTTGTGCTGGGGGAAAGGTACGAGGTTTTAAACCCCGCACATAGCCTGCCCTTGGCCGTTATGCCACATATAATTAGACCATGCATATAAACTTATATATTGACACAAATATCTATCTGACATTTTTTCATTTTACAAATGAGGATTTAGAAGAGTTAAAAAAGCTCATTGCTCTCATAAACACAGGAAACATTAAGTTATTCTTACCTGAGCAGACTAAAAATGAGTTTTATAGAAATAGAGAGGTTAAAGTTTCAGACTCGCTTGATAAATTGAGAGCATCTAAATTGAATAATCAATTCCCAAAGATATGTCAAACGTATGATGAGTTTGGCTTAATGAAAAAGGCAATAAAGCAATTTGAGACGAATAAAACTAAACTTCTACAGAAATTGCAACATGATGCTGAAACGGAGACATTAATGGCGGATGATGTTCTTAGTCAGTTACTATCCAAAGCTACCTTTATTGAAACGTCTGTTGAAATTCTAAATTCGGCAATTGTTAGATATGATATAGGAAATCCACCAGGCAAGGATAAATCGTATGGTGATGCAATCAACTGGGAAAGTCTACTTTTTACCATACCACCCCATCAAGATTTATATTTTATTTCAGAGGATAAAGACTATTATTCAAAACTTAATGAAAAAAGCTTTAATAGTTATTTAATTAGAGAATGGAAACAAAAAAAGCAGTCAGAACTATTCTATTTTAAGAGACTAACTGAATTTTTTAAATCACAATATCCAAATATAGAAATATCAAGTGAAACGGAAAAGGATATTATAATTAGAAATTTGATAGAGGCTTATACATTTGATAATGCAAAGAGTGTTATTAGAAAACTAAGGAGTTATGATAACTTCTCTATCAAACAACTTAACGAAATTACAAATGCATTCTCTTCAAATAATCAAATATATTGGATAAAAAATGATTATACTGTTTTAAGTGCTCGACGGGAACTGATTGAAGCAAATTGCGATAAGATTGACCCCGTGTTCTATGATGATTATAAAAGAACATATGAAATAGATTAAATACGTGGCATAACAATGTATAAAAATAATAGCCGAGATAGCAGTAAATTCAAGTGTTGTAGCCCGCTTCAACTTTCTTGTAACTTGATAGGAAAGTGCCACACCATCGGCTACTATTCTTATACTAAACGTTAGCTGTAATGATTCGTTTAAAGGGTGTGCATATTGTATACTTTGATAAAATAACCTTTTTTCACCATCAATTTGTCAAAAACAAAATGTTGTATGGAAACAATTTCATGGGTTTTTCCTACCACTCCAATCATCCGGTCGGGGTTATTTTCTTTATCATAGATGGTAATACTATTACTATTTTGAGCATGAATATCAACAAGCCTGATAATACACAATGGCGTAACCTTGTCAAGCGAATCACGAAAATTTTCTTTTAAGCTACCGAAATAATGTTCTATCTGGATGTTCTTATAATGGTTAAGATAAGATATTAATCTAATTGTATCAAGCCTGACAACGCCCTCTATTTTAAATCCTGCTGAATCAAAAATAATTTCAAAACTGTTTTCAGATTCAGGATAACTTACCGATAAACTTTGAATTGTTCTCAGCGTACTTTGAAACAGCTCCCTGTTTCTCCACTCAATCTCGTAAACATCAAATCTTCCGCTGATGAATCCATTGAAACCGGGTATATGCACCACATAGGGATTTTCCGAACCTTGCATGATAAAATAGGAACCAAGCCAGTCATTGGTATTGCCTCCAACCCAAAAAGTCTTCTGCAATTCACCCTTACTGTATATTTCAACTTTGATGCCTTTGACTGCTATTGTTTTGATAACATTATTTCGCGCTGCTTTTGAAACAGGCCTTTTTACAGTCATTTGGTTCATGGTTTCCAGCAGCATCTTTATCATATCTTTTCTTACAAGATATTTATTATTAATGCTCCATCTGCCGTTTGGT
>VRUD01000025.1:0-30472 GCA_019456305.1 Cytophagales bacterium
TCATGGTTTCCAGCAGCATCTTTATCATATCTTTTCTTACAAGATATTTATTATTAATGCTCCATCTGCCGTTTGGTTGTCTTTTAAATAAGTTATTCCGTCCGTCCTTGTGAGCAATAAAAATGCTGTCAACCGCTGCCGTGTCAGTAACAGTGAAGTCTGTCTCAGCGATGCTGAGGGTAGAGGTACCTTGTCTTTTTTGTATAGCGAACCAGGTGATGATTGATAAAACAATCAAAATGATAACCAGGATTATAGTTTTATTCTTTGACATTTACAAATAGAGCATTTAATTTATCCTTTTTCTGTGCTTAAAATCCGATCCGTTTCCTTGGGTGACTTGGAGGTTCCATCAGTTGACGAATAGCTTTAAATACCACTGCAAATTGTTTGTCGTATTTCTTTTCTAATTCTTCTAATTTATGAGCCAGTTCTTTGTTGGTAGAAAGTATTTCTCTTAAACGGACAAAGGCTTTTACTACTTGTATACTTGCCTGCACAGCTACAGGACTGTTTAAAACACTTGCCAGCATAACAGTTCCATGTTCAGTAAAGACATAAGGCAGGTGAGGAGAAAATTTAATTTTTTGAAGGTGATAGCAATTTGCGATAACCTCTCTCTTTTCTTCTTCCGTGAGTTGAAACATGAATTCTTCCGGGAAACGTTTAATATTTCTTTTTACCTGCTCATTTAACCTTCTTGTTGTAACCCCGTAAATTTCAGCCAAGTCAGTATCTAACATTACTTTTTTACTTCTGATAATCAAGATGCCTCTATCTACTTTTTCAGAAACTAAAAGGGACTGTCTTTTTTCCATCTTTATATTAAAATTATGTTATCGCAATTTGCGATAACCTTTTCAAAGGTACTTATTTGGCTACATAATGAATTCAAGTTTTCTTTTACTAATTCAAATATAATTTTTTCTTTATAATTAGTGTAATTAGTGGTTCTGATTTTATTTTTTTGCCAGCAAATTCATCGGATGACCCAAACGCACAACCTGGAGAGTCATCCGATGATAACCACCCCTTGTCATAGTCATTGTCTATTGTCATATTGTCTACTGTCTATTGTCAACTGCCAACTGTCAACTTTCTTTCATACTTCCTCTTCCTAAAATAATTCCTCCCCACCCCAAATAAAACAATCAAAATAACAGGCACAACCAAATTTATCAACTGCCATTTCAGTCTTTCTTCTTTTATTTTAACTTTATCCAAAGGCCTGAATGTCACTTCTTTGGCTCTTAAAGTAATAATACCACTTTCGTCAAGCAAATAATCCACTGCATTTAATACAAATTCTTTATTGGCAAATTGCCTGCGGGTAAACCTGTCATATCCAAGCGGGTAAGGATGACCTGTTTTTTTATTAACATCATTTTGGATCAAATCACCATCGGAGCAGATAATGATCTTTGAAGGTTTATCTTTTTCTTTGAATTCAAACGTATTCTCTGTATGCAATGCCAGCCGGTGCGTATACAGAGACTGAAAGCTGCCTTCAAGCAAATATGCAACGGGAAGACTTCCCTGGCTGAATAATCGTGGATTAACATCAAGCCGCACCTCGTTAAAATTAACCCTCACAGGTGTGGGCAATATTTTGGAATATTTTGATGTAAATACCAATGGCGTCTTTTTTATCCCCCCGGCTTTTACCGTGTCTATTGTACCCAAAAACCTTGCATAAAGCACATCCATATTCTTCACTATCGGATGTTTGCTGAAGGTATTCAGCAAAAGATAATAGCGCCAGTTTACAAGCCGGGTCTGCGGCTGGTTGCCCATGTAACCGACAAACAGTGGTATAACCCCGGAGTTCAGATCCTGGATCAGATCTGCATTTAATCGTATTCCGTATCTAAAGAACATGTCTCCAAGATCCAGCTTATAGGGCATCACCAGCTTGCCTTCTTCCCCGATGCTGTCGAGATTGACATTAACCGCATCAATAAAAAAGAGCGCCTTTCCGCCTTTTATGATAAATTGATCTATTTTGTATTTGTCATAATCACTAAAAACAGTATCCGGCCTGGCAACGATAATGGCGTCATAATCATTCAGGCTAATTTTTTCGGGCAGGTTTATACGCTCAATAAGGAAGTTTTCTTTTAATGAGCTGGTAATATCAGCCATCTGAATTTTATTCAATTCTCCATGCCCTTCAATGATAGCAATTTTTTTCTTTTGAATTGATGTCAATTTCCTGATTGCAGATATAAGCTCAAATTCAACACCTTCAACCGACTGGTTTAATATTTCATCAGACCTTGCTGCGCTGTTGCCCTTCAAAAGCATCACAGGAACTTCCTTATCCCTGTAAGAGATCAAAGCCCCCGGAAAGATTATCTTCTCTATCTTTTTATCACCTTCCCTGGCAAAAAGATTGGTAGGTTGTAACCCTTTTTCAGCTAACTGAAGGTAATATTGATTGCGCTGCCTGGGATCAGGATTTTCACCAGGATTTACAAACCTGAATTGCAGATTGCTGCCGGCATAAATCCCGAATTCGTCCAATTTATCACGTATGGCTCTCTGTAAGCGTTTAAAACCGGCAGGAAAATCACCTTCAAGATACACTTCTACATAAACTATATCTTCCAACCCGTTTAAAACCTTTATTGTTGCAGGCGAAATGCTGTATCTCTTATCTTCGGTCAGGTCGTACCTGAAAAAGTATTGTGAGGCGATAATATTCGCAAGCAGGATCATGATTATGCCTATTATGAAAGTCAGTATATCGTTCAGCCTTTTAGTTCGTTTCAATGGATGCATTGTTATTATTGTTACATGATTGTATGGTTGCGGTAAAGATTTATTTTTGGGTTTTTAGAGATGTCATTAAATCGATATTGAATTTTTTTAAAAAAACTGCCAGCACCTCACTTGAAGACTTTACACCGAAATTTCTAATTCTAAGAAGGCTCTTATATCCATAAGTTTCACAATAATTGATAACATCCATCGATGTTTCCAGACCGGCACCTCTCAAGTTATAATAACTTCTAGTACTTAATTTTAAATCAGATAATTTACAGCCGTAAATATTTTCATATTCTTTTGATTCTTTTAATTTTTTTTCACCGTCTTTAAATTTTTTTATATACATCTCCAACCGTTCATTTTTTTCTTTCAAATATTCAACTTCTAATATTTTTTCGTTACATATTCTATATCTTAGTGATAATTTGTCTATATTATATCTTATTTTTCTTTGGGTTTTGTCTTTTATTTGTCTTATTCTTTCTGTGGTTACATTATATTTTTTAGCTACTTTCCTCAAACTTAATTTTTCAAAGAATAAATACTTTAGAATATCTAATTCTTTTTCGGACAGATTCGGGATAAATGGTTTAGAGCCTAAAAGTTTTTTTATGAAACCTGTCAACAAAATGTTATCAAGCGTTATAGAAGAAAATGAAAATGATACCTCAACTCCTTCTGTTAGATTCTTAATTCTTTCTATCTGGGCTTTATCAAATAGCATCCTTGCTCCCTTGTAATTACTTATGCGATAACTGGGTATTTTCTTTGAGTTAAGAAGGCTTCGTGCTTTTTTAGGCGAAAGTCCCAGAATTTGCATGCATTCGTTCTTATCAATAAATTCTATATCTTTAATATTTTTTATACCCAGCATTTTGTTTATTTCTGTAATTTTATAATGTGATTCATTTTTAATTTTTATTGGCTTAGGAAAATTTCCTTTTCTGTTTCTGCCATAATAACCAAGTGAATATACATCTTTCAATAATAGTATTCTAGCCAGCTCTTTTGAGGATAATGTTTCCATTGTTTGTTAATTTATATGTTAATACAATTTTATTTTCTCCTTTTTATCATTTCAAGTAAAAAGTAAAAAGGTAAAAGTAAAAAGTGAATTTATACTTTATACTTTTTACTTTTTACTTGTTCATTGATCTACCATTTCCTGGTTTCCAAAACAAATTTAGTTGATAAAAGCATTATTGCGATCACACCTAAAAAATAAACAATATCACCAGAATCAATCAGCCCTTTGCTCATTGAACTATAGTGATAAGCTATCCCTAACTGACTGATCAGATCAGCATATTTTCCCCATAGATCGATAGCAGCTAAAGAGCTAAAACCTGAATAAACAATAACGCATAGGGCAGAAGCAATGATAAATGAGATGATCTGGTCTTTAGTTATTGCTGATGAAAATATCCCGATTGATGTAAATATTGCTCCTAAAAATATCAATCCAATGTAAGAACCAGTGGCCGCTGCTGAATCAATATTACCTGCAGGGTTACCTAAAATATAAACTGTGGAATAGTATATCAGGGTTGGTAATAAGGCAAAAATTACAAGCAAAAAGCTTGAAAAATACTTTCCAAAGATGACCTGCCAATCAGTTAGTGGTTTTGTAAGCAGTAGTTCCATGGTGCCGGCTTTTTTTTCCTCGGCAAAGGTTCTCATCGTAATTGCAGGTATTAAAAACATAAATACATAAGGCGTGATAAAAAAAAGGGTATCCATATCGGCAAAGCCATAATCAAAAACATTGGTTCCGGGAATTACCCACATAAACAACCCAATGCCTGTCAGGAAAACAATGATGACGATGTAGGCGATCAGGGAGTTTAGGAAACTGTTTATTTCTTTTTTGAGGATGTTAAACATGTATCAAAAATGCAGGGCGCATGGAGCTTACTGCATGGCGTTCTCTGCGCGATGCCTATTTAGTTAATTGTTGAAAAACATTTTCCAGCGAACCTTTTTGTTTAATAAGTTCAGCAACTTTACTGTCAGCCACAATTTTACCTTCATTGATGATAACCACCCTGTCACAAATAGCTTGTACTTCCTGCAAAATATGGGTTGAAAAGACAACGGTTTTTTCCTTACCGATATTTTTAATAACCTCCCTGATCTCAATGATCTGGTTGGGGTCTAAACCCGAAGTAGGTTCATCCATTATCAAAACTTCAGGGTCATGGATCAATGCCTGAGCCAAACCAACACGCTGCCTGAAGCCTTTTGACAGCGTTCCGATCTTTTTATTCTGCTCAGGGGATAAGCCGCACTGTTGTATCATTTTCTCTACACTGCTTTTCAGTTTAGCGCCTTTTAAATTGTACAAACTCCCAATGAAATGCAGGTATTCATGCACATACATATCAGTGTAAAGAGGATTCTGCTCGGAAAGATAGCCTACGCTTTTACGAACCTCAATGGATGATTCCATCACATCATAACCGCAAACTGTAACAGTACCGCTTGTAGGCGGGAGATAACATGCAGCCACCCTCATGGTAGTGGTTTTACCGGCTCCGTTAGGCCCTAAAAAACCTAATATCTCTCCCCGCTCTACCGAAAAGCTTATACCATCCACGGCTGGGTGGGTACCAAAAACTTTTGTGAGGTTATTGACTGTGATTGACATAAAAAAATACAAATATACGTCATGTATATTTGAATAAAAGATTATTGCTGCTGTTTTATCTTCAAAATTCATTTTAAACTTCAATTTAGTAGTTTTACCAAAAAATAGTTATTCTACAACAAATTAACCCAATAATGCGACTTATATACAGCTTTACGTGCATAGCTCTACTAGTTGGCAGGGTATGGCGCTCCGTGCTCTACCCCGCCAACAGGCGGGGCTATGCATTATGTGCTTACTTACTTATCATTCTACCCTGTATAGGCCAGGATAAAGATGATAAGGCCCCCTGGTTATTTGGCTTAACCACCCATTACGGTTTTATCTGGCAACATAGCCCGAAAATGGCACATCTTGCAACAAGCCACCCCTTAGCTGTTGAACTAAGCCTTCATAAACAAACAACAGGCAATAGAGCCTGGCACAAGCTATATAATTATCCTCAGATCAGTTATTCTTTTTTCTATTTCAATCTCGGGAATCCGGAAGTGCTGGGAGACGCATATACAGCCGTTTTTTATTTAAATGTGCCTTTGCGCCTTTCCTCACCTCACCCCCTACCCTTCTCCACTGGCGTGGAGAGGGGAGAAAGAGAGGGGAGAAAAATTGGAAGGACGAGCAGCAGAGCCAGGTTAAATCTAAGGATAGGAACCGGATTAGTTTACCATACAAAAAAGTTTGACAGAATCGAAAATCATAAAAACAACTTATTCAGTACGAGCATCAACGGGGTAATGCAGGGCAAAATAGAATACGATAAAAAGATCAGCGATAAGATATCGTTTCAAGCTGGCATCATGATAACGCATTTTTCAAACGGGGCGATCAAAATGCCCAACCTGGGAATCAATATACCCACTGCAAATGTTGGAATTCGTTATTCTCCGGGAGGGAAAGGGGGTGGCAAAGTCCCCCCTTTGGGGAGGACGATGTCCAGTGGACATCGGGCCAGCATTGCGGGAGGCAGGGGGGCTGTTAGAGGGGCTGGAAGGGTCAAAATAAACCTTGCTATGGGGTTTGCGGTCAAGGAAATATATCCAACCGGAGGAAGAAAATACTTTGCGGCCATTGTTTCTGCTTACGCGGCCAGGAACATGAGTGCGATAAACAAATTGTGTGTGGGTATTGACGGTTTTTATGATTCATCATTAAAACAGGAAATAATTAAAGATTCATTAAACCTCAATGGCGCTACCCCTGATATTAAAAGAGCCGGCATGATAATTGGTCATGAGCTAATGGTGGGTAAACTATCAATGATTACACATTTTGGAGCATATTTTTACAGGCCCTATAAGAAACACAGGCCTTTTTATCAGCGTTACGGACTTAAATACCAGTTTTCAAAGACTTTCTTCGGAGGATTTTACCTCAAAGCCCATTTAGGCAGCGCTGACTATGTTGAGTGGAGCTTTGGAATACAAATTTAACCACGAATTACACTAATTCTCACTAATTTTTTCGTGTAATTTGAAATTTCATTTAAACATTGAAATTCAGATACAATAGCGCCATGCCCCGCCATTTGGCGGGGCTATGCGCCATGCGCCTTTTACCATTATTCATATATCTGCTTGTATGGGAGGGGATGCAGGGTTGCAATGCACAGATTATTGAAAATGATACGCTTGGCGCTAATCCCGGGTTACTCGAGATTATTGATACAAATAAATCCCAAATCCAATACCGGGTACCCGGGACCGGATCAGAAACAGATACTACCATAATTTCAGCAGATACACTGGATATCGCGCCTGAAAAAAAGGATATAGAAACCACAATTAATTATTCTGCCACGGATTCCATCAAATTAGATGTGGTTGACCAGGTAGTCTATTTATACGGTGATGCCAAAATTACTTATGGTGATATTTCGTTGGAGGCAGAACAGATACAAATAAACTGGCTGACAGACATCTTATCTGCCAATGGTGTTGAAGATTCTACAGGAAAATTCCAGGGGACGCCTATATTTCAAGAGGGCGATGATACTTATATTGCAAAAAGAATAAAATACAACTTTAAAACCAGGAAAGGTATTATTTCTGAAATTGTTACCCGCCAGGGCGAAGGGTATATCCATGGTGAAAAGGTAAAGAAAAATGAAGCCGATGAATATTATATCAGCCAGGCACGTTATACCACCTGCAATCATGAGCATCCCCATTTTTATATCAATTCAAAAAAGATAAAGATGATCCCGGATGATAAGATCGTGACGGGCCCATTTAACCTGGTAGTAAGCGATATACCGACTCCCCTGGGTTTTGCTTTCGGTATCTTTCCAATTCCTGATAAGCAGACTTCAGGCATCATTATTCCCATCTATGGTGAATCCGGTACCAGGGGATTCTTTTTGAGGCAGGGTGGTTATTACTGGGCAGTAAATGATTACATAGGTATAAAATTCCTTGGTGAAATATACACAAAGGGCGGTTGGGGGCTAAACATGCTGACCAATTATAAAAAAAGGTACACTTATAATGGTAACCTGAACTTAAATTTCAATAAGCGAAGAACAGGTGATGAAAGCAATATAAACGTAATAAATGACTTCTGGGTTAAGTGGAGGCACAACCCCGTAAGCAAAGGTACAGGCAGGTTTTCAGCTTCAGTGGATGCCGGGACATCTACCCACAACAGGAATAACTCATACATTATTGAAGATATGCAA
The DNA here is from genome assembly GCA_019456305.1 of Cytophagales bacterium. NCBI lineage: Bacteria > Pseudomonadati > Bacteroidota > Cytophagia > Cytophagales > Cytophagales bacterium. Next base: position 8,091 of record VRUD01000025.1, read on the forward strand.
TCAAGCACTTTCAATTCAACTATTTCTTATACCAAAAGCTTTAAAGGAACACCATTTAGAATGGGCGTGAATCTAAGGCAGAATCAAAACACGGTAACAGAAGAAATGAACTTTACCCTCCCTGATTTTAGTTTTTCAATGAACAGGATTTATCCTTTTAAGAAAAAAACCGGAGGAGGGAAAAGCTGGTATGAGCAGATAAATTTCACCTATAATTTTAATGCCAGGTATAAGATCTCTAATATAAGAAAAAACATTTTTGTAGGATTAACTGTGCCTGAAACCTACCAAAATGATACCACCGGGATTAGTTTTGACAATATTCCTTTGCTATTAGAAAGAGGGCAGTATGGGGCAAAGCATTCCATCCCGCTGTCAACAACGTTCAAATTATTTAAAAACATTAATATAAGCCCAAGTATTAATTATACAGAATATTGGTATCCCCAAAAATTAAGATATGAATGGAAAGATACCATACTTATAGTTGATACTATTCCTGTTTTTTCACGGGCTTACCAATATTCTGCAGGAGCGGCTATGTCAACTAAAATTTACGGATTATACCAGTTTAAAGGCAAAAAGATCAAAGCGATCAGGCATGTGATGACGCCAAGCATTCGTTTTAATTATCATCCTGACTTTTCAGAAGAAAGGTTTCTTGTATTTTATCCGGAAAAACAAAAAGATACAATAGGAAATATGAAAAAATTATCTCGCTACCAAGGAGCAATTTTTGGCGCTCCTAGAGCCGGGAAATCGGGAAGTATAGGATTTTCTTTGGTGAATGTTTTGGAAATGAAAGTAAAATCTGAAAAAGATACTACCAAAAAGTTTAAAAAAGTAACATTGCTGAGAAACCTGAGAATCAGCAGCAGCTATAATCTTGCAGCAGATTCACTGAATTTAGCGCCTTTTAATCTGAATGCTACAACAAGTCTTTTTAACAGACTGAACATGAATTTCAAATCAACTTTTGATCCGTATCAATTAGACGCATCGGGCAATAAGATCAACAGATTTGTATGGGATGAAAAAGGAAAGGGCATTTTAAGATTGACCTCTGCCAGCCTATTTTTTAGCACCAATCTCAATCCTAAAGCATTTGAAAGGAAATATAAAAGTGATAAAGGCAGCGAGCAAGAGTTGGAAGAGATCAAAGCCAACCCTGAACAGTATGTAGATTTTAATATCCCCTGGAATTTAGATATTACATATAATCTGAATTTTAAAAAAGACTTTGTTAAAGACATTAATGGAATAATTTTAAGGGATACTACGAAGATATCTCAATCTTTGAAATTCAGCGGAGATGTAAACCTTACAGAAAAATGGAAGATCGGCTTTGATTCCGGCTATGATTTTATAAATAAAGGATTTTCAACTACAAACATAACTATTTACAGAGACCTCCACTGCTGGGAAATGAACTTTACGTGGATGCCTATTGGAATAAGACAGTCTTATTCGGTTGATATAAAAGTAAAAGCTTCTATATTGCAGGACCTGAAACTGACTAAGAAAAGAGATTGGTATGATAGATAACCCGATGCTAATATACTAAATTAGTTATTGGTTTATTAGTTAGTAGTTTTAGTTAGTTGGTTACTGGTTTTGGTTTGTTAGTTTTACCTGCCCGCCAATGGCCTATGGAAGGCGGGTCATCTCATAATTGCAACCCAATACTAATCAGGTTTTGAACCATGATATTATTGTTTGCAAATAGCAAATAATTACGACAAAATTTTTTTATACATTTTTAGTTTTTAACTTTGCCCGCAAATAAAAGTATACTTCTTCAATTAGGATTAAAAAATGGAAATTTTATCATTAAAGAAGACTGAGCATACCCCAAAAGTAGAGCTCGACCCTGATAAAGGAACGCTTGATTTTGAAGGCAGGTCAATACCGAGGGATGCGAAAGAATTTTATATCCCGATTTTTGAATGGCTGGAAGAATACATTAAAAATCCTCAGCCCAAAACAAGTGTAAAAATATATATAGACTACTTTAATACGGGTTCATCCGTATATTTATCTAATCTTTTCAAAAGGTTAAATGTATTGTATGAAAGTGGCAACGAAGTCTCTGTTCAGTGGTTATATGATGAGGATGATGAGGACATACAAACTGAAGGTGAAATGTTTAAACAGAATATAAATGCGCCATTTGAAATTGTGATGGTGAAAGGAGAGTGAAGTGCAGAGCCCCGCCAACTGGCGGGGTTCAACGCTAATCGCTAGCATCTAAAACATCCAACAGATATTGCCCGTATCCACTTCGTATTAAAGGTTCAGCTATTCTCCTTAATTGCTTACCACTGATATAACCCATTCTATAAGCTACTTCTTCCGGACAGCCAATTTTGAGCCCTTGTCTTTCTTCAATAACATGCACAAAGTTACCCGCCTGAATATATGATTGAAACGTACCCGTATCAAGCCAGGCAGTACCTCTGTCTAAAATAGCAACTTTAAGTTTTTTTCTTTGCAGATAGGCATTGTTAATATCAGTGATCTCATATTCTCCCCTGGCGCTTGGTTGTAGATTTTTTGCAATTTCAACCACGTCATTATCATAAAAATAAAGTCCCGGAACTGCGTAATTAGATTTTGGTTGTTTGGGTTTTTCTTCAATAGAAACAGCATTGTTGTTTTTATCAAATTCAACCACACCATATCTTTTAGGATCCCTTACGTGGTATGCAAAGATCACACCACCGTCAGGGTCATTATTCCTGGTTAATAACTTTTTTACTCCAGCGCCATAAAAAATATTATCACCAAGTATTAAGGCAACTTTATCTTTTCCAATAAATTCTTTCCCAATCACAAATGCCTGGGCAAGACCATTGGGAACTTCCTGGACTGCATATTCAAAGCTACAACCCAGTTCTTTGCCATCTCCTAAAAGTTTTTTAAATAAAGGTAGATCAGAAGGGGTAGTAATAATCAATATTTGATGGATACCTGTCATCATCAATACAGACAGGGGATAATATATCATTGGCTTGTCATAAACAGGCATTAATTGCTTGCTCATGACGAGGGTTAAGGGATATAGACGGGTGCCGGACCCACCAGCTAATATTATTCCTTTCATTCCTACAACTTAATTGCAATTGTCATTCAGTTGTTATATGGGATTGTCATACGATGGGAATGTGTTCACGTGAACACATGAACGGTTTCGGTCTTAAAGAAGTGGCGGATTTACCACTACAAAACTGTCCCACGCTACCGAACTAAATGCGATGCACATACTTTCAAATTGCTCATCAACCCAGCTTACGACAAGCCCCGTGTTAGTGCCAGTGCTGTTTGTCATCAGTATCAAGTGTCAGTCCATGATTACTAATTTGTCTGTCGAGATTATTTTGTTGTCTTGCGTCAGGCGAATGAAATACAGTCCGCTTGGTAAATTGTCGCTGTGCAGAATAACTGTCTGTCCTGAAATGTTTTTTATTTGTTTTACTTGCTGTCCAAATGAATTGTAAACTGTTAAGGCTGCGCCTTTGAAAGCTTTGTCTGTCTGCAAAGTTGTCGAAGAAGAAAAAGGATTAGGATAAATTTTTATTTTCGTATTTTGCTCAGTAAGGGTGCTTATTCCTGTAAGGACAGTTAAGTTGGTGGTAATAATAATGCTGTCGCAGCCATTGGAGGCAATGAGTGTATCTATGTAAGTGCCGGTCGCTGTATAAATGCTACTGCCGACTTGTATGCTATCTCCATTGTTAATAGTAATATTTATAGTATCGATGTTAATTACAAAATTACATCCTGAGTTAAAACACGACACACTATCGTTAGTTATCGGGCTATCGACAATTGTTGCAGTACCATTAACGGTTGTACCTGAGTTAATAGTTGCTCCAGAATTAACTATAAATGAAGCATTTCCTACAATTGGGTTTACTGATGATTGAACACATCCGCTATTTCCATTTGCATCCATCTTTATAATATAGCCTCCAGAGACACCTGATTGTCCTCCAATAATATATCCACCATCAGTTGTTTGTTGAATGGAATTGCCTACATCATAACCAAAACCGTCTCCATAAGTTCGTGCCCACAGCGTATCCCCAACAGAATCAGTTTTGATAACATAAACGTCTCCTCCTCCATCTGGGGTCCATCCTACCAGAATATATCCATCGTCAGAGGTTTGTTGCACAGAGGCACCACTTTCCCATAGACCAGCTTCTCCATAGGTTTTTGCCCATGAAATATTTCCAACTGTATCTGTTTTAATTAGAAAAGCATCACCACTCCCCGCACCAAAGCTTTCAGTATAACCAGTTATAATATACCCACCATCTGTGGTTTGCTGTACTGAAGCGCCATATTCTGAATTACTTCCACCATAGGTCTTTGTCCATATTATAGTACCATTGGTATCAGCTTTTATCAAATATACGTCATTGATTCCTACCCCAAAGTTTGTGGTACTTCCAACAGCAATATATTTTCCATCAGCAGTTTGTTGAACAGAAAAAAACCATCCACCATATGTTTTAGCCCATTGTAAATTACCAATGCTATCAGTCTTTATTAAACCACTGCCAGCTATAATATAACCACCATCTATTGTTTGCTGAACGGAATTGCCATATTCATTTCCTGCGCTTCCAAAAACTTTCGTCCATAGAGTATCCCCATTTGTATCTGTTTTGATTAGATAAACATCTCGCCCACCTGCTCCAAAACTCCTCGTCCATCCAACAACAATGTAACCCCCATCTGTTGTCTGTTGTACAGAAATCCCCCTTTCTTCAATGCTTCCTCCATAAGTTTTTGCCCATAATTTATTACCATAAGGATCTGTTTTAATTAAGAGCGCGTTTCCAACTCCACTCATAGCATAGTTTCCACTACCTCCTACAGCAATATATCCGCCATCAGAGGTTTGTTGTACAGATCGTAAGTCATCATCATCAGTTGCTATAACATCGAAGAATTTTTGAAAAGTTGTTTGTGAACTTGGAAGAGGTGGTGGAGGCGGTGGAGGTGGAACAAAGCTACAATTCAACTGTGTTTGAACAGGGGTAGGATTATAACTTCCTCCTGATGTAGTATCATTTCCCAATTGCCCATCATTATTATATCCACAAGCCCATACAGTGCTGTCATATCTTACCGACATAGAATGCCAATTTCCCGCTGCTATGGCAATGGATTTAGGATATAATGATAATACAGGAGAAGTTCTCTGAATTGCAGTTCCATCTCCTAATGCACCATAACTACCCCATCCCCAGGTCCAAACCGTAGAATCAATTCTTAATGCCATCGAAAAAAAAGTTCCTGCTGCTATTGCCGTGGAATTTGAAAACACTTGTATAGGGTTGGAGTTTATTTGTGATGTTGTTCCATTTCCTAATTGACCATATTGATTCCACCCCCATGTCCATACTGTTCCATCATTTTTCAATGCTAATGAATGCTCTGCGCCTGCTGCAATAGCAATAATATTAGAAAGCCCTGCAACCTGTACAGGAGTTGTTCTATTTGTAGTTGTACCATCTCCTAATTGACCATAATTATTTCTTCCCCAAGCCCAAACGGTACTATCACTTCTTAATGCTATTGAGTGCCAATTACCTCCGGCTACAGCGATAAAATTATTGATTCCTCCTGCCACCTGCACCGGGGTAGAACTACTTGTTGTTGTGCTATCTCCTAATTGACCAACATTATTACCCCCCCATGCCCAAGCTGTACCATCATCTTTCACTACTAAAGTATGGTTATAACCTGTTGCTATTGCAGTAATATTAAGAAGTCCGGATATTTGTACAGGTGTAATAATTCCACTACCCCATTTCCATACAGTGCTGTCATTTCGTAATGCTATGGTATGATAATATCCTGCTGCTATAGCAGTAATATCGGAAACTAATGCTTTCCATGGTGTGGTTTTTGTACCTGGTACTCCAGTGCCGAGCTGACCTAAACCATTAGATCCACACGCCCACACTGTGCTGTCACCACAAACTAGCATTAAAGAATGATATCCTCCGGCTTCAATAATTTGTGATTGAATATTGGATATATTCAAAACAGATACAAAAAACGTAACTAAGGACAGTAATTTTTTCATGAATTATTGTTTTTAGTTAATGATTAAGATTCTTAAAGTATAAATTACAAGTTCCCAAAAAAATCACATTTCTTATAACTTACTTATATGTTCATGTTTTATGAATATGTACGACAAAGTATTGTTGTGTATGTTGAGGTTTATATGTTTTTATTGTACCTCCTGCTGGTCAGTCACAAGCGGCAAAGTATTTCCATTAGCATCTGTTTTTATCAGAAGTACATCATAGCTTCCTGCTCCAAAGCTTTCGGTAGCTCCTGTTGTAATAATGAATCCGCCCTCTGAGGTTTGCAGCACAGAATATAAGTTATCAGTTCCATTTCCCCCAAAAGTTTTTGTCCAGAGCGTATCTCCGTTTGCATCGGTTCTGATCAAATAGCCATCAGCGCTTACTGTTTCAAGGCTCCAGGTTTCTCCTGCTACAATATATCCGCCCTCTGATGTCTGCTGGACAAAATAACCTTCATCCTGTCCGTCCCCGCCATAAGTTTTTGTCCATAAAGTGTCACCATTCTCATCGGTACGGATCAAATAGACGTCACTATTTCCTGTTTCTAATTTCAAGATTTTTCCAGCAATAATATAGCCGCCATCGTTGGTCTGCTGTACTGAATTACTATGCTCCCAACTGCTGCTCCCGTAAGTTTTTGTCCATAAACTGTCTCCATTCTCATTTGTTTTGATTAGATAGACATCAGATTTTCCAGCGCCAAAGCTCTCTGTATATCCTGCAACAATAAATCCATCATCATTGGTTTGCTGAACCGAATAGCCCTTATCGTCATCTGCTCCTCCAAAGGTTTTTGTCCATAAAGTAACGCCTTTGGCATCGGTCTTGAATAAATATATATCATTCCTTCCTGCACCATAGCTTTCAGTATTGCCAACAACGATATAACCGCCATCTTTGGTCTGCTGCACACACATGCCCCCATCCCAGATGCTTCCACCATAAGTTTTCGTCCATAAAGCAAACCCATCAGCATCCGTACAGATCAAATATACATTCGGGTCACCTGCTCCAAAGCTTTCAGTATTGCCGACAACAATAAACCCTCCCTCTGAATTTTGCTGAACCGAATAAGCCTTGTCTGTACGCGTTCCCCCATAGGTTTTTGTCCATAAAGTATCGCCATTAGCATTTGCCCTTATCAAATACACATCATAATCACCAGCTCCAAAGCTTGACGTAATGCCTGCAAAAATATATCCTCCATCTTTGGTTTTCTGTACAGCATAACCCCAGTCGGCATCACTTCCTCCCACTGTTTTTGTCCATAAATTTTCTTTTTCATTTACACAAGAGTATTGCAACCCGGTGGATAAAATTAGCATAGCGCATAGCCCCGCCAGTTGGCGGGGCAGGGAGTATTGAAATTTACTAATTCTGATCGTTTTCATAAGATTAAAAAGGTTAAATGTTTTATCCGGAATAACTTGGGCAAAGATACAAATAAAATTAAATTATAACTAAATTATCTTACCGAATTATCACCAATGTTGCCCCATATCCATATTTACCTATTATTGGATTTTCAAAATTTATTATATCTTTATGCTGTTTTAACCTTTTATGCAATTCATTTCTTAAAATGCTTTTACCTACGCCATGGATAAAAACAATTTGATTCATTTGACAGGCGATTGCCTTTTCAAGGGCGTTTTCAAAAGTGCTCAATTGGAGATCAAGAATCTCAGAAGAATTCATTTTTGAAGGAGAGGTCTGCAGACGTGTAGAGACGTTGCATGCAACGTCTCTACACGTCTGCCTTTTTATTATTTCTTCTATATGAAGGTCTACTTCGTAATCCTGGTATAAGATCGAACCTGCATTTTGTTTTACATCTCTGGTACCGGTTGATATATTCCGATACATATTATCAATTATATCCTGCGGATCAATTTTGAAAAATTCCTGGATTTTGGATTCGCTAGCAGGCGAACCGTTTACTAACGGTTTGGTATTTGGAATTTTAGATTTTAATGACTTGTTTTTTTGAAAACGTCTATCAGGTTTTTTAAGGGATCTCTTTAAACTGTTAATTTGAAGCTTTTCAATATTAATAGTTTTCACAGAATTTACTTCCGCTACTTCTGATCTTAATACTGATATCTTAAAACAATTTTCAATTGTCACCTCAATGTATTGATTATTGAGTAACCTGGTAATAGTTCCTTCTTTATTGCCTGGTTTTAATATGAGCTTATCTCCAATATTCATCTTGTAAAATAAATTAACTGCAAAGTTAATCTTTTTTTTGCCGGATCAGTAATCCGACCCGCATTAAATTCCAATGCAGGGACAGGAATTTGGAAGGCATTTAAAATATAGAACAGGGATTTTAAGAATTTCCTGTTCGTTTTGATACGCATCCAATCTATATCCAATGATAAATAATATTGCCTGTATCTTTGTTCATCAGAACGGTCTGTTAAACTATCTCCCTGGTACCACCTATTTTCAAATCCGCCCAGCATGCCATGAGCGCCATATCCAAAAGAAACGTTCAACCAGGGTGGAAGTTTAGTATCGTTATTTAAAAATGATGCAATATTTACAGAAAGCCAATAGGTTTGGCCGTTGTAATCTTTAAGGGATTGCTGCAACAGGTTTAACCCTAACAGGTTAGGTCTTTCAGGTGCAAAACGGGTTTGGTGAAATGAATATTTTGGATAAATTCTTAGTTCATCCCATAGTAAATATTGACCTAATGCCAATCCTGAGCCAGCGGCATTGGCAATGAGATCACCCCATGATGCACCGTGCTGAGCTGAGAAACCGTCAAGAATTTCAATCGGAGTCATGGCCAAAAATCCTAAAGCAGCCCCCCCCACCCCCCTCGCAGGGGGGGCTTTTCCATCACTTTTGCCTTTGGCAATTGGGGTGGTAAAGTCCCCCCTTTGGGGAGGACGATGTCCAGTGGACATCGGGCCAGCATTGCGGGAGGCAGGGGGGCTGGTGGGGCTGATTAGAATTCTGCTAAGATGAAATGCCGAATAGAAATGCCCCACTTTGTCAACCTGCAGCCACTCCCGGTTATCGTTGAAAAAATGAAAACGGCTGCGTGGAGTGTTTTTGTACCACAGTTCATTTAAACCGAATAAGGTAACGCTATATAATACTGCTCCTGCAACAGCAACCCATTTGCGATTTTTATTTTTAGACGTTAATGTATCGTTAAAAGGAGAGGGGGATTGGTAGAGACGTTGCAATGCAACGTCTCTACCAATTGTAGAGACGTTGTGTACAACGTCTCTACCAATTGTAGAGACGTTGTACACAACGTCTCTACCAATCCCCCTCTCCTTCAGGCCTGTCCCGTACCGAAGGTCGGGGAGAGGGGGATTTAAGGGGTGAGGTAGACCTTGTGCTTGTATTGTAGTAGTAGAGAAGGTGACAATAAAGGCAATGAGGTATTTCATAATGTGAAGTTAAGTGCAGAGAACAAGGGATTGAATAGTAATTATTTTATCGGATAAGAGCCACCCATCCAAAATCTAGTGTAGCAACAATTTAGTTTTGCAACATTAATTTGTAATAAATAGATTCTTTCGTTATTAATCAACAAATGGTTATATGGCTATATGGTTAAATGGTTTGTGATTAGTAGAGACGCCCAATTTGGACGTCTCTACTAATCTCATAGGTTTAAACTCGCTGCTTAATTGCTGGCAATTTAGTTCCCATAAAGCCATAAACCATAAAGCCATATAACCATATAACCATATAACCATATAGCCATATAACCATCTTAACAATTGAACAATGAAATAATATATTTTATGATTACAATATTGCGTAATTAAACTGTTGCTACACTAGTCATTCATTCTTTTTATTACTAAACAGCTCTTTGAGACTATTAAAACTCTGGGTATGCAGCAAGCTAAAGCCGGCCGATGTGTTTGTCGTGTTTTCCAGCCCGGTTTGAACTGAATTGGGGTTGTTTTTATTATACATCTTTACCCTGAATTTGCCATCTTCACTGATGAGGTATTCAACCGTCCACTCACCTGCAATACTTGACAGGTCAGCTTTGTTTTTAACGTTGGTAAAACTGCCTTCACGTGTAATACGCAGCCTTCCTTCCAGAAGGGTATAAGACAGGCGGAGTTTAAATGTGTTGAGCGCATTTGCGTCCAGGCCGCTCAGGTCTATATCAATTTCCAGGTTTTCATCTACCTGACTCATCCAGTAGTTAAGCTGGTTTGACAGCAGTTCGCTTACACTTTCAAAAGCATAATTCTGTATGCCGCTAAAAGCTCCTTTACTGGAAAGCTGGGCCAGGATCAATAGACTGAATACCTGCCTGTTCAGTTCCTGTTCATCAGCCTGAATATCAGACTCAAAACGCAGTACATTTTCCTCCATTAGCACATCCGGGCCGCTCGGATTTTTAACAGATTTTGGATAATCTTTTATATCTATGTCAAAACCTATTTGGGGAGACATTAAGTTTCCTTTCATATCAAGTTGAACAACTACCGGATACCTTCTTTTGACTTCAGGCAATTTACGGGCAGAGACGCTGGTATCTGTAATGATCGGTAGCAACGAAACATTTTGCTCGTAAGCAGCAGTGATATTTAGTATGCCTCCATAGGGATCGCCATCCCAGGTAATGGTACTGTTTGGGAGGATCTCAAATTCCTTATTTATAAGATTTTTGAGGGTAAAATTATAAGCTCCTTTGTCAATTTCATAAGTTCCATACATATTGAAGTCGCTCCGTGTATCTATTTCTAATTTTAGTTCGCCATTTCCATACCCGCGGATGATATCACCGGCTTTAAGATCAAAAATTATCTCAATATAAGCATCAGTCGTAAGATCAAGGTTTAAGTCAAGTTTGATACCTGAAAGGTCAATTTCATCCAAACCTGATTCAAACTTTGAACTTTGAGCTTTGAACTTTGAACTTTGAGCTTGGTTTACAAATTTTATAAAATCCTGCTCTTCAATGCCTTCATAGCTATCTAAAGGAATATATATCCTGGTTCCTTTATTGCTTAGTATATTAGAAGTCATCAACATATCATTAAAGGGACCCAACATCCCAAAATCACCGGTTGCGACAGCAGTACCATAATACAGGTCGTTATCGCCAGCATTTGTATTAAGAATTATGAAGTCTGTGAACTCACCATGAAGGTCTGAGGCAAAGTCTTTAAAACCATTATGCAAGATACTGCCGTTAATTTTACACATATTATTATTTTTATCAAGTAGCTTTAAATTTTTAAAAGTAATCTGTTGATGGAGTGATTCCCCCGAATGCTCAGAACCGTCTTCAATAAAACCTTCGTTTTTTTCAAAATAAATTTTATCATTAAAATGGTAAACGGTATTCAGATAGTTTACTTTAAACGCTCCATTATCTACAAGCGCCTCACCTTTAAGTACAGGGTTATCAAGCTTTCCTGATATTCTGAATTTGCCATTAGCAGTGCCTGAAATATCCGATACAACATAACTTAAGAATGGTTCAATGATCTGCAGGTTGGTATTATTCAAATTAGCAGTTAGGTTGAGTGTATTGTCAGGATCCGTTGGATTATAATAACCTCCAATTTGAAGGCGGGGCCGTTCGTCCACAGTTTCAAAAGGTTCATCATTTATTATCTTATTATTTAACCTGTTCACTTTAATATCAATATCAAGGTTTTTGCTTATATCATCCCAATTTGAAAACCCTGTAACATCACCGATAAGAAATTTTTCAATTTTAAATTCATCGATGTTGATCTTATTTAAGACAACTAAATTATGATAGTAATCTTTTATTGCCATTGAACCATTCAGTATACCATTGAGTTGCATGTTAAGAAGCAGCTTTGTACTAAGAAGGTTAAAATTTAGAATATTAAGGTAAAGGATATCAGAGGGGACTTCTGAAATTACACCATTGACGGCTAGTCTTTCATTATTGTGAAAGAGTACTAGGTTTTCAAAGATAATATTTCGATTCGCTATTGTTATTTTGTTATTTTCTGCAAATTGCCAATGGCTGCCGTTTACTTCAAAACCTGATGGTTTCAGAATTAACTGTAATTTATCTTTGAGAAAGGCTAAATCTCCATAAAGGGAAGCATAGTTGGGGCTGTTAATTTGTGATATTTCACTCGAGAAGTTAATATTTTTTTCACTCCAAATCCCTTCAAGATAGAATTTTTCAGTGGAAGGCAGCACCTTGATCTTTTGTTTATCGGAATAAATATAGCACATAGCCAGAACTTCCGGCTGATCTGCAAGTTTGGATGTAGAAAGTTCAATTTCGTTGTTGAAATAGGAATTATATTTGAATAATAACGTATCAATTTTAATATTAAAAGCCAAAATTGCAGTTTTGCCATGAGTAAAATATCCCTCCATTGCACTATTTCTGGAAATATAAAGCTCCGGATAAAAAATGGATAATAAAGGATTTATATCTTTGATATGTAAGCTAAAATCAAGGTTGTATTTTTCTTTAGTAGAGACGAGGCAGGGAAGAGACGCCCAATTTGGGCGTCTCTTCCCTGCCTCGTCTCTACTACTATTCATTACAATTTTTTTGTCTGCATAGTAGCTTGTGATTAAACTATCATTATTTTCAAAATGTAATTTATATTCGTTCCATAATCTTTTTAGATCTAATGTAAGTTGTGAAAACTCAAAATCTCCTGAAATATTAGCGTTCATAAGATTAGAGGTTAATTGTAGTGAACGGGTATGCGCATGGCGTTCAACCCCACCAGCTGGCGGGGCTATGCTCTTTGCGCTATGTGCTATGCTATCTTTTACTGACAAAAGAGAAAGGAAGCCGATATCTATAGAATTGTCATGGTTTGATATGTAGGTGTTTTCGAATGATGCGCTGCCAACAATTTCATCAATATTTAATCCTTTAAAATCCAGATGTAGTTCTGTACTAAGAAATGTTTGTTGTTTTGAAAAGTTTAATGGTTTTAAATTTGCATGTACAAGTTTTGCATTAATTTCAAAGAGGTTTCTATTATACCTGAGATCAATTTTACCAGTAGTTTTCAATCTAAGGTTTGTATCTTTTATTTCCAGGATACCTACAAATAGTTCTTTACTTAATCCTGCATCAATAGCAATATTTTTATAATCATAATTTTTAATGCCAAGTCTATAAATATCAGCGTCTAAAGTAAAAAATGCGTCTTCAACTGAAAAGCCGGTACCTTCAATGGAACCGTTCATATCAATCATCTGTATGGTTTTAGGATAACCGATCAATTCACCAAGATCAAAATTGTAAGTTTCCAGATGCCCCTTATAGTAAGGTTCTTCATCCTGAATTTTAAGGTTTATATCAGAAACGAGCTTTCCAATTGCTGTGTTAAAAGAACCGTAAGCAACAAAATCATTTGGGAAGCCTATGAACTGGCCTGTTAACTGAATTTTGCCAAACTTTTCTACTTTTTTGAATCCCGATGTATCAAGATTAATGTATTGCTTTAGATCTGCGCCTTCAATAATTGAATTTTTCAAGTTCAGGTCAATAAATGTTTCCTGGAAGTGTGGTAAACCATCAAAGCTTATACTGCCTCTTAAGTGGCTGTTTTTGCCAAAATACAGGTCTACATTTTTTACATGAAACCGTTTAACTTTACCCACTAAATCACCGCTAATTTGCCAGCTTTCATCGAGATGTTTTAGAGAAGGTGCAAAAAGCGCCAGGTCTTGAGAATGAATTACTGAACTATCTAATTGAGCGACTATATTCACTTTGTTAACAAAATCACTCATATCATCAATAGTATCGAATTGAAATATAAGCAAGTTTGAGATATAACTTTTTCCAAAAGAGGCTGACAGATCCTGAAATTCAATGGATTTTGAAGTAAGCAGAAATGTAGAATTGAGCTTATTTACTTGTATTGGACGAGCATGTTGATCCCGAGTTACTCCCGATATATCGGGATTCTGTTGGGCCCCGTTCTCCAGACTCCTGCCTTTAAGCCCATGCCCTTTACATTCGCGGGAGGTGAGATCTGATATCTTAAACTGGATGGTACTGGCTACAAGATTGAATTCTGATAGTGTGGCATAGGCGCTGTCAAAGGCGAAATGAAAATAATCAAAACCATCTGTTATGCTGTCTTTTCTTTGGTCTGAAAAACTGAAAAGTGAATTTTTCAATATGATCTTATCAACTGTGAATTTTGTTTTTTGTTTATTTTCTTTTTTTGACAGGTTTTTTAATGCTTGTATAAAATTTGTCATGTTGAGTGCACCATCAGGAGCATACTTGACTAATGATATATTAGCTTTCTTTAATGTGATTGCATCAATATTGATAGTATTTGAATCAATTATGGATGTCAGTTGAAAGTCCACTTTCAGGTCTTCTACTTTGATCATTTCGTGTTGACGGTCATCCTCTACACTTACACCTTGTAGAATAATGGTATCAAACCAGCTGATAGCTACCGCTTCTACTTTAACAGGAAAGTTAATGGCTTCTGAAAGGATATTTGTAACTTTTTGTACCAGCTTTGTCTGTATGTATGGGATTTGGAGAGCTATAATTAATCCACAAAATAGTGCCAGAAATGATACGGTTATGTAAATAGCTATTTTTTTTATTATTTGCATTATTATTAATAAAACAAAATGACTGTCCGCTTTCTTGTACCAAATAATATTTCTTTCCCGAATACTCGGGATGGATGCATGCAGTCATGCAGTCATGCAATCATGCACCCAAGCAATCAATCCACCAGTTGGCGGACAATTTGGTATAAACAAACGGATATTCATTAAAATTGTGTATTGTTGCGAAAGTTCATTGATTTTCTAATCCTGTTGCCATAACCCAGCACATAAATTTATGTGCGGGGTAACTAATGAACCAAAAACTAAAACCATCAACCATTAAACCATAACAAACAACCATTAACTAATAACTAAACACTAAACTACTTAATTGCTTTATATGTTTTACAACTTGACCTAAGCAGATAGGCAGTTAAATTTAATTTGTCACCTATCATCCTTGCTATCGAGTCCTCTTGTGACGAAACCTGTGCAGCGGTTATCAAAAACGGCAAAATCCTTGCCAACATCATTGCTACGCAATCCGTTCATAAACAATACGGAGGTGTAGTTCCCGAATTAGCATCAAGAGCTCATCAGCAAAATATTATTCCCGTGGTTTCACAGGCGCTTCAGAAAGCAAAGATAAGTAAAAAACAGCTAAATGCAGTAGCTTTCACTAAGGGGCCTGGTTTATTGGGTCCTTTGTTGGTAGGAACTTCCTTTGCCAAAGCCTTTGCCCTGGGATTAAATATCCCACTTATAGAGGTAGATCATATGGTGGCGCATGTTTTAGCTAATTTCATTCCCGATGCCAATCCCGCCTTTGGCGGGGCGAATAAATCCAAAATCCAAAATCCGAAATCAACCGCAAAGACGCAAAGACGCAAAGTTTTTTTAGAAAAATCATCCTTTGCGTCTCCGCGTCTTTGCGGTGAAATCCGAAATCCGAAATTTCCTTTTCTATGCCTTACAGTGAGTGGAGGTCATACGCAAATTGTTTTGGTGAAAGATTATCTGGAAATGAAAATAATTGGTGAGACTTTAGATGATGCTGTTGGAGAAGCCTTTGATAAGGCAGCAAAATTATTAGGACTACCTTATCCAGGCGGGCCAGCGTTGGATAATTATGCAAAAAAAGGCGACCCGGTTACTTATTCCTTCCCGGATGTGGATGTGGCTGATCTGAATTTTTCATTCAGTGGCATCAAAACCGCCTTATTATATTTTTTAAAAGAAAAATCTAAAACCAATCCAAATTTTATTAATGACAATATAGAGAATATTTGTGCGAGCTACCAGGCTGCATTGATAAATTTATTGATGCAAAAACTGATAAAAGCTTCAAAAAAAACAGGTATCACAGAAATAGCCATCGCAGGGGGCGTATCTGCTAATTCAGGCTTAAGAAAATTATTGCAGGAAAGTGCAAAAAAATATAAGTGGAATATTTACATACCAGCTCTTGAGTATTGTACAGATAATGCAGCCATGATCGCCATGGCAGCACATTATAAGTTTCTGGCAGGAAAATTTACAGATCAAAGAGTGAGTGCAGAGCCGAGGTTGAAGATATAACTACAAAAATATTTTTATAAAAAAATTATACAATGCAGAAAAGAATAAAATGTCAGTTAATAGCAAATAAAATAAGAAATGTAGAATTTAGAATTTTCAATGTAAAATGTAGAATGTATACCCCCCCAGGCAACTTCTACATTCTACATTTATCATTCTATATTCATTATTTTTTCAGTAAACCGTAATTATCAACGCTTACCTTTTTTTCTTATAATTTATATTGTCTAAATGGTCTTGAGCTATTTTATCTCCTAGTAAACTTGCTTTTTTTAAATCATCCATCCCAAATTCTTCATCAGGATTAATTTGGGCTTTTATTATTGCTCTGTATCTATAGGCTTCCGCAAGTTGGGGTTTCCCAACTTGTTTTCTTTTAAATATTACATCAATAGTAGTAACCCCAAGATCATGTTGGTTTAGATTAGAGTATGCTTTGGCTTTAAGCAATAATGCGGGAACAGGCAATTCTTTTTGGGGAAGTTGTTCAATAATTTCTTTTGCAGACGCAGAATTTATATCTTCAAGAATTTTTGAAGCATATTTTTTATAGTCAACACAATCATACGCTTTAGCCCGCCAATAATATCCTTGGTAGCTTGGTTTGCTACTTATTAGTTCAGAAAATAACTTTAGTTTTTTCTTTGCTTCTTTTATTAATCCTTCCTTTACAAGGATTTTAATTTCTTCAAAATAATCTCTTTCCATTTTCATTTAGCCGTACCTATTAAGAACCTCAAGGAAATCTTAACCGGCAGAATCCTTTTTCCTGCGGTCTTTTAACCAGAAATAAAATTGTATGAGTTTGGTAATTCCTACTAAAATAGCAATCACCAAAAGAGCAAATTTAAAGTAAGGGGTAAGCTCTGCAATTTGAACAATAATTATTATTGCAAAGATAAAAACAGTATCTAAATCTAATATGTTACCCATGATGTTAAAGGTTTATTGATGCAAAGATACAACATTCTAATTTAATTTACAAACTCAAAAAGCGACTTTATTGACAAACACTATTTAGTTACCTTCCCTAAAAAAAGCATCAACCCTGCAAAAGTTATCACACCATTCAATATCAGTAATTCAAATCCAAACTTATAACCACCAAACCAGCTTTCAGAATTAACATTCAAAATATAACAAATAACAGGAGAGATCAGGCATACAAAGGGAACTGCCCGGTCATTTGTCTTCCATTTGGTCAATAAGCCAAAAGCATAAAGGCCCAAAAGCGGCCCATAGGTATAACCTGCAGCTTTGAACAGCGCACTGATCACATTTTCATCATTGATCACTTTGAAGATAAGGATCATAAGGAACAGGATCACCGAGAATGCGATATGAACCTTATACCTTGTTTTTCTTTTGATATTTTCATCATTCAAAAAATCAACACAAAACGATGTGGTTAAGGCAGTTAGGGCAGAATCTGCACTTGAATACGCAGCAGCCGTGATCCCTAAAAGAAAAATGATACCGGCAAAAGTACTAAAATGATCTAATGCGAGGATAGGATAAAGGTCATCCGTATTGAGAGGTAAAGCGATTCCTTTACTGTTGGAATAAATAAACAATAAAGCCCCCAGGCACAAAAACAAACCATTTACAAACACCAGGATAATGCTGAACCAGAACATATTTTTCTGTGCGTCCTTTAAATTCCTGCAGCTCAGGTTTTTTTGCATCATGTCCTGGTCTAATCCTGTCATCACGATGGCGATGAATGCGCCTGCAAAAAATTGTTTTATAAAGAACCTGCTATCTTTAAAATCCCAGAAAAATACCTGTGAATATTGGCTTTCTTTAATGGTAGTTACCAGGGTTTCAAATGATAAATTCAGCTCATTTGAAATGAGCCGGATAGTTATCACCACAGCAAGCAGCATAAACAAAGTTTGCAAAGTGTCTGTCCAGACAATGGTCTTAATACCCCCTCTGAAAGTATAGATCCAGATCAGCAGGATAGTGACCATTACAGAAACCCAGAAAGGAATGCCCCACCGGTCAAACAATGCCAATTGCAGCACCCCGGCAACCAGAAAAAGCCGGAAGGATGCCCCTATGGTTCTTGAAAGCAGGAAGAAAAAAGCGCCCGTCTTATATGACCAAAAGCCAAATCGCTGTTCCAGGTAAGCATAAATTGAAATAAGATTGAGGCGGTAATAAAGAGGCATCAGTATGGTACCAATAACGAGGTATCCTAAAAGATAACCCAGCACCATTTGAAAATAGGAGAACCCGCTCGTTCCCACCCAGCCGGGAATGGATATAAAAGTAACCCCGGATAGCGATGCCCCGATCATCCCAAACGCTACCAGGTACCAGGGTGACTGCCTGTTGGCGATAAAAAAGGCAGCAGTATCGGCTTTCCTGCCTGTAAGCCAGGATATGAAGACCAACAAGCCGAAATAGCCGGCCAGGATAGAGATCACTAATACAGGTGACATTTGTGATTTATGGGCATCTCTAAAAACTACACCATACATTCCCCTCTATCAAGAGGGGCAAGGGGTGTGTTTTAAAAAATATGTAGTTTTTAGAGATGCCCTTATGATTTACCTCCACACCCCCGGAGTACTCAGAGTTGATGTGGTGGTAAAATTAAAAATACCTAAAATTAAGAAGTAAAAGTTTTTTTTTGATCTTTTTTTAAAATTTTGTAAAAAAATACAAAAGAAACTTTTTATAACTAAAAACATTATACCTTTGTGGTTCAAACCAAAAAAATATAAAATTATGAAAAAAATAACACTAAAATTATCAGCCGTATTAACGGCAAGTGCGCTCGTCCTGTTCGGATTTACAGGAGGTAAGCTCACACTGAAAGAAAAAATTGATCAGGCGAAAGAAGTAAAAGTTTATTTCGTGTATAATGATATTTTTCATGACCCTGATATACTTCAACGACCAACCCAACCGGGAACTAGTATAATCTTTCTTTGTAATCCATTTAAAGAAACGACTAAGCTTCCTGAAGGATATAAGAGCGCTTCCAAAAAAATATTGAAAATGCTAAATGAAGGTTTTAAAACTACGGCTTTTGTAGAAGGAGATCTCAATTCAGTTCCCACAAAAAAGACGAAGATCGGTAGTATTGAAGTTAAGGATTGGGTAAAACATGGAGAGCAGTTATCTGTAACTGTGACGATTTCGGGAGCCTACAAGGTTAATAACTCTGGTGCGGGGAGCGAAAGAAAGAGGGTAAACTCAATGTTTGTTAAAGCAGATTTGAAGTTTTTTGAAATGGTTGATGGGAAATATAAAAATATTACACTAATGTCAATTGCATACGCTGCGAGTAAAGCAAAGACTACTGAAGAATGTAAACCATACGACTATTTTGTAGAAAATTTTCCTTCAGCTTCCTTAGTAGAACCATTTAATTCATCTATAGAAGAAAAAGTTGCCGGTTTCATTGAAAAGCAAATGGCAAAATATGAAAAGGCAATGAAAAAGAAAAAGTAAAATCCGAATGAATATTCACGGGCAGATAATTTACAGAAAAGATGTTAAAAATGTAAATACCTTTAAAGAAATATAAAATAGAATACTATGAAAACTCAACAAGAAATACCCGAATGGAAAAAAGAAGTATCTGAAATTTGGAAACTGTTTAGAGAAACCGATAAACGATTAGATAAAAAGTTTCAGGAAACAGATAAAAAAATTCAGGAAACAAATAAAGCTATTAATGGGATTGGTAAAAGCAATGGAGAAATAGCTGAAGATTTTTTCTTCAATGGATTAAAAAGCATTATGAAAATTGGAAATATAGAAATCGGTTTTATAGATAGAAATTTAGAAAGGTTTTCAAAAAAATTACAGCTTAAAGGTGAATATGATATTCTATTATCTAATGATAATTTAATAGTTATTGTAGAAGTAAAATATAAAGTACGCACTGAAGATATAGATGAATTATTAAATAAAAAAATCGCAAATTTCAGGAAATTATTTCCACGATATAGTAATTTTAATATACAGGGAGCAATAGCCGGACTTACCATTGAAAAAAAAGCTATTGGATTAGGTAAAAAATATGGATTTTACATAATTACACAATCAGGTGAAAATTTCAAATATTTGAACCCCGTAGGCAGTATGACCAATGGGGTGAATGACAAAAATTTAAAAACATATTAACTCAGTACTGTCCGACTAATTTAGCTTTAAAAAGGAAAAAAAGCCCATAATATCCTAATTTTGAGAAAAATATTTTTTCACCAAAATGTTTAATCTCAAAAAATAAGAATTATGGGCATAATTAGAAGGAACAAAAATATTGATAAGCCTTTAATAAAACAAATTATTGACCTAATTCCTGAACGAATAATAAAAAAATCTGCCAGGAAGTATAGGTCAGACAAGTATTATCGTGCTTATAAAACATACGACCAATTGGTAGCTATGTTATTCGGACAGCTGAACAAATGTATGACTTTGCGTGATATAACGCTTGGTTTGGGCGTTAATACGAAGTTTATTGAAGATTTAGAATTGAAACAAAACCCTGCAAAGTCAACGATGTCAGATGGAAACGAGCAAAGAGACTGGCGTGTTTATGAGCATATATATTTTTCATTAATAAGGCATTACTGTGAAATATTTCGTAAAACAAAAGATTATAAAGTAATAAAAGATTTGGAAGGTAAGACCATAAAAATTGTTGATGCTACTACAATCAGTGTTTGTTTAAATTTATTTTCATGGGCAAAGTTTCGGACAGCTAAAGGAGGTATAAAGATACATACCTGCTTAGATGAAGCTAAAATGATACCTGATATGATAAATATTTCAGAGGCTAAAGTTCATGATATAAAGGGAGCGGCAAATTTTGTATTTGAAAAAAATACCATTATTGTCGAAGACAAAGCTTATTATGATTTTAGCCTATTCAAAGCAAGAATAGATAATGATAACTTTTTTGTTACCAGAACAAAAGACAATGCGGTTTATGAAGTAGTGGAAGAATTAGACTTGCCGGATGACATAGATGAGAACATCTTAAAGGATGAAATTATCAGTTTTACCAGCGATACAGCCCTTGAAGCAGGATTGTATCAAGTAAAATTTAGAAGGGTAACCATTTATAAGGAAGATGAGAACAAAGAAATTGAAGTTTTGTGCAATAATCTGGAATGGTCAGCTGCAACCGTAGCTGAACTTTATAAACGAAGATGGGTGATAGAGATATTTTTTAAATTAATCAAACAGAACTTACAGGTAAAAACTTTTCTTGGAACGAGTGAAAATGCCTGTAAATCTCAAATATATGTAGCTATGATCGCTTATTTTCTCATAGAACTAATTCGTAGATGTATTAGCAAAGTACATCATACCTTTAGTCAGTTTGTAACTTTGATCAGAATATGTTTATTACACTATCATAGCTTAAAGTATGTGGTGAATGAGATTTTACCTGTTACACAAAAGATTAAACAAGAAGCTGACAAGATACCAAGACAAAATCAGCTGTCAATAGAGATGGTTATAAGTTAAAATGCTCATTAGCGTAAGGTTTAAAACCCTACGCTAATAAGCTAAATTGACGACTTATTTTGGCAAAATGAAGCGACTTTTAAAAATTACTTTATTGATAATCAGTATATTATGATTTTTAAAAACAAATTTTAGAATTTAGTCGGACAGGTCTGATATTAACTAAATTTTAAATTATTATGAAAAAACTATTTTATCAATTCGTTTTGTTATTATTTGCAGGTATTCTTGATAACAGTTCTAATGCTCAGAATGTTTTTATCCCGGATACCAACTTCAGAGCTTTCTTAAATACTACATATCCAACTTTTATGGATATTACAGGCGACAGCTTAATTCCCGACTCAGCGGCAACGCTTACCGGAGCATTGGATTGTAACACTCAAAACATTGCCGATTTAACAGGTATAGGATTTTTTGTTAATATTATTCAGCTTTATTGTTATAGTAATCAATTAACCGCATTACCTGATTTATCAGCTAATACTGCTTTACAATGGCTTTATTGTTATAATAATCAATTAACCGCATTACCTGTTTTATCAGCTAATACTGCTTTACAATGGCTTTATTGTTATAATAATCAATTAACCGCATTACCTGATTTATCAGCTAATACTGCTTTACAATGGCTTTATTGTTATAATAATCAATTAA
>VRUD01000025.1:30572-49928 GCA_019456305.1 Cytophagales bacterium
CCGCATTACCTGTTTTATCAGCTAATACTGCTTTACTATATCTTCGTTGTCAGAATAATCAATTAACCTCATTACCTGTTTTGTCAGCAAATACTGCTTTACTATACCTTTGGTGTGATAATAATCAATTAACCGCATTACCTGATTTATCAACTAATATTGCTTTACAACAGCTTCGTTGTTATAATAATCAATTAACCGCATTACCTGTTTTATCAGCTAATACTGCTTTACTAGAGCTTTTTTGTTCTAATAATCAATTAACCACATTACCTGATTTATCAGCAAATACTGCTTTACAAGGGCTAACTTGTTTTAATAATCAATTAACCACATTACCTGATTTATCAGCAAATACTGCTTTACAAGGGCTAACTTGTTCTAATAATCAATTAACCGCATTACCTGTTTTATCAGCTAATACTGCTTTACTATATCTTTATTGTTATAATAATCAATTAACCTCATTACCTGTTTTATCAGCTAATACTGCTTTACAAAGGCTTTGGTGTTATAATAATCAATTAACCTCCCTGCCTACCCTTACGAATAATACTGCTTTGCAATGGCTTGATTGTAATAATAATAAATTAGACTTTTCAGATGCAAGAGAGTTAAGAATAGCTGATACCATTTCAACACTTGCCACTTATAGTTACAGCCCGCAAAATCCTTTTGGCATACCCGATACTTTTGATCTGAATGCGGGAGACACGCTCATATTAAGCATAGCGAGCCAGGATTCTGCGTTAAGCTACCAGTGGTTCAGGGGAACAGATACCATTGTGGGCGCTACAGATACACTTTTAATAATTCCTAATGTTACACTGGCAGACAGCGGGGTTTATACCTGCAGGTCGTACGGTACAGCACTTCTATTCCCTTCTCCTATGACCTTTAGCCCCGGCATCAGCAGCTTTGTTTCAGAGCCGCTTTTGGTGAACATTTCAGGGCCTTCTGCTTCAATATCTTATCAAAATAATGTTTCATGTAATGGAGGCCAGGATGGAGAAGCAGCAGTAACCGTAACCGGCGGCACCCCGCCATACACCTTACAATGGTCCGATAGTTTAGCACAAATTACGGACACTGCATATAGTTTGTTTGCAGATATTTATTATGTTGTGGTAACAGATTCATTGGGCGCTGTTGACACTGCACTTCTAACAATTACTGAACCACCTGCCATTACCGGAAACCAAACCCTCAACATCTGTGCAGGTGACAGTGTAGTAGTTGGGACCAATGTTTACAACACTACCGGAATTTACATTGATACATTAACAGCTTCAAATGGCTGCGACAGCACATTCACCACCGACTTAACCGTTAATCCATTGCCAACTGTCAGCTTTACCGGCTTAGACACAAGCTATTGTCTTAATGATGCCGCAGTAACCCTTACAGGCACACCAACAGGCGGAACATTCAGTGGCACAGGAATCAGCAGCAGCCAGTTCAACCCTGCCAATGCCGACACGGGAACACACACAATCACCTACACTTATACTGATGGAAACAACTGTACAGACAGCATCTCCCAAAATGTAACAGTTAATAATTGTTTAGGCATCAATGATCAATCATCAATAAACAATGATCAATTAAAAGTATATCCCAACCCAAACACCGGTGAATTCACCGTAACATTCAA
This sequence comes from Cytophagales bacterium, assembly GCA_019456305.1. Taxonomy (NCBI): domain Bacteria; kingdom Pseudomonadati; phylum Bacteroidota; class Cytophagia; order Cytophagales; species Cytophagales bacterium. Next base: position 32,227 of record VRUD01000025.1, read on the forward strand.
AATAACAGAAAAGCAGCATATCAACCTCAAAGTATTTAACATAAAAGGTCAGGTAATTTATGAAGAAAATATAAGTGGTTTTACAGGCAAGTATCAAAATAAAATAGATATAAGTGGCTATGCAAAAGGAATATATAGCTTACAATTATCAACTAACAACGGCATAATTAACAAAAATATAATTCTGGAATAAAGCATATCATTAACCCCTCGATTTATCGAGGGGAATAAAGTAAAAAAAATCTAACATAATCGTTTTAACGGTTTAAACTCTAAACAATCAAAATTATGAAAACAATTAACAAAACCCCAAAAAAAGGTTACCCTATGCTTACGCACACAGAAGAGCTTCAGCACACAGGTGTGAAATCTTTACCCCGTTGGATTTCTTATTATTCAACTCGGGGTCTTTTATTTAACAGAGCAAAAACTGCAATAGTTGCAGTATCTATTATTGCCTGCTGCCTGTTGCCTGCTGCCAACTGTTTCTCCCAATCACTCCAATGGGCTTTCGGCATGGGTGATACATCAGACGATCTCGGCTTTGATATTGTTTTAGACGGCTCCGGAAATATCTATGTAACCGGGAGCTTTATGGGTACATTAGAATTCGTTCCCGCATTAGACACCCTCATAAGCGCAGGAAAGGAAGATATATTCCTGGCAAAATTCGATTCCTCGGGCAGCTTAATATGGGCAAGAAGAGCCGGGGGAGATTCCACTGACGAAGCCCGTTCGGTGGCCCTTGACGATTTTGGCAATATATATATTACAGGAAACTTTAGCGATACCGCATACTTCGGGGCCGATACCCTGATCGCAAATAGTTCCGCCTGGGATATTTTCCTTGCAAAATATGATGCCTCAGGGTTTTTTATTGGAGCCGTTGGTTTTGGAAGCAGCGGAACCACTAGGGATGATTTTGGCCGCAGCATCAGCACTGATGCTTCCGGAAATGTATATGTAACCGGTGTCTTTACCGATACCGCTGACTTTGACCCGGGACCGGGCACGGACACTTTGATAAGCAATGGAAATGATGGCATGTTCATCGTAAAATTTGACTCAGCAGGGAATCATATATGGGCGTTCAGCATTGATGGCACAGCCAATCCTAATAATTACGGGCCCTGGGGATTTATTGCTGACGCATCCGGTAATTTATACATTACAGGGGTATTTGAGGGCATTAAAGATTTTGACCCGGTGGGTACGGTAAATCTAACAGCGGTTGACAGCGCTGAGATATTCTTAGCAAAATACGATTCCTCAGGCAATATTGTCTGGGCCAAGAGTATGGGCGGGTCGGGTATTGATAAAGCTTATTCTATATCGCAAGACATATTTGGCAACATCTATATATCAGGTGAGTTTACAGGAACAGCCAATTTTAATCCTGCGGGTACTGACACCCTGGTAAGTAACGGAGTTGACGTCTTCCTGGCAAAATACGATCCTTCCGGAAACTACCTCTGGGCATTTAACCTTGATAATGTTGCAGGGCTTGATGTAGCTAACTATATTGTTAATGATGAAGTAGGAAACGTGTATTTATCCGCTATTATTACGGGAACTACCGACTTTAACCCTGGACCGGGAACAGACACCCTGACGAATGCCGGAGACGGTGACATTTTTATTGCTAAATACGACTCAGCAGGGGGTTTTTTATCAGTAGTAAGCATGGGAGGCCCCGGATTTGACTTAGCGCTCGGCATAGAAGCAGACGCTTTGGGTAACCTCTTCCTCACCGGTGTATTCTCAGATACTGCCGACTTTGACCCGGGTGTTGGTATAACTAATCTCATAAGTAATGGAGGTTTTGAAATTTTCATAGCCAAATACAGCACACCCCCGCCTCCACTGGCAATAGCCTTCATCCCCGATACCAACTTCCGCAATTTCCTTGTTGCAAATTATCCAACATTTATGGATGCGAATGACAGCCTGCTGATTGACTCGGCTGCTACGCTTACCGGTACATTGGATTGTAGTGCTCAAAATATTGCTGATCTGACGGGAGTGCAATACTTTGTTAATATTGGAATTCTTTATTGTTTTAATAATCAATTAACCGCCCTGCCTGACCTTTCGAATAATACTGCTTTGCAACAGCTTCATTGTGCTTTTAATCAATTAACCGCCCTGCCTGACCTTTCGAATAATACCGCTCTGCTACGGATTTATTGTTATAGTAATCAATTAACCGCCCTGCCTGCCCTTACGAATAATACCGCTTTGCAATGGCTTTATTGTTATAATAATCAATTAACCACCCTGCCTGACCTTACGAATAATACCACTTTGCAACAGCTTCGTTGTTATAATAATCCATTAACCGCCCTGCCTGACCTTACGAATAATATCGCCTTGCAATGGCTTGATTGTTATAATAATAAATTAGACTTTTCAGATGCAAGAGAATTAAGAATAGCTGATATCATCTCAACGCTTACCACCTATACCTACAGCCCGCAAAATCCTTTTGGTGTGGCAGACACCTTTAACCTCTATACGGGATATACACTCTCATTAAGTATTGCCAGCCAGGATTCTGCCCTTAGCTACCAGTGGTTTAGGGGAACAGATACTATTGCGGGCGCTACGGATACGCTTTTAGTTATTCCAAATGTTACATTAGCAGACAGTGGGGTTTACATCTGCAGGTCGTATGGGACAGCATTGGATACCAATAACATGATCTTTGTGCCTGGCATTACTGAGTTTGTTTCAGAGCCTTTCACAGTAATCATTGTACCAGACACAAGACCCAAAGCCTTCATCCCCGACACCAATTTCCGGGCTTTTCTCAATACCACCTACCCAACTTTTATGGATGGTTCTGGTGACAGCCTGCTGATTGACTCAGCTGCCACGCTTACGGGTACATTGAATTGCAGTGCTCAAAATATTGCTGATCTGACGGGAGTGCAATACTTTGTTAATATTGGAATTCTTTATTGTTTTAATAATCAATTAACCGCCCTGCTTGCTTTGGATAGCCTTACATCTTTACAACAGCTTTATTGTAATAACAATCAATTAACCGCATTACCTGATTTATCAGCTAATACTGCTTTACAACAGCTTTATTGTAATGCTAATCAATTAACCGCATTACCTGATTTATCAGCTAATACTGCTTTACAAGTGCTTAATTGTGTTAATAATCAATTAACCGCATTACCTGATTTATCGGCAAATACTGCTTTACAATTTCTTTATTGTTATAATAATCAATTAACCGCATTACCTGATCTGTCAGCAAATACTGCTTTACAAGGGCTTTATTGTTATGGTAATAAACTTGACTTTTCAGATGCAAGAGAGTTAAGAATAGCTGATACCATTTCATCGCTTATTGCCTATACCTACAGCCCGCAAAATCCTTTTGGTGTGGCAGACACCTTTAATTTCTTTACAGGAGATACACTCAAATTAAGCATCGCAAACCAGGATTCTGCTTTGAGCTACCAGTGGTTCAGGGGGGTAGATACGATTGCTGGGGCTACAGATACACTGTTAGTTATCCCAAATGCAACACTGGCAGACAGCGGGGTTTATACCAGCAGGTCTTACGGCACAGCATTAGATACAAACAATATGATTTGGGCACCGGGTATCACCGAGTTTGTTTCAGAGCCATTTACTGTAAATATCAGCAGCATGCCGCCCTTTGTAGCCAAAGCCTTCATCCCCGATACCAACTTCCGCAATTTCCTTAACGCTACTTACCCCGGTTTTATGGTAGGTGACAGCTTGCTTATTGACTCGGCTGCTACGCTGACCGGCACATTGAATTGCAGTGCTCAAAATATTGCTGATCTGACCGGAGTGGAATACTTTGTTAATATTGCATGGCTTTATTGTTATACTAATCTATTAACCGCCTTGCCGGCTTTGGGTAGTCTTACCGCTTTACAACGGCTTATTTGTTATTCTAATTACTTAACTGTCTTACCTGATTTCTCGGCTAATACCGCTTTACAATATCTTCAATGTCATTTTAATCAATTAACCGCCTTACCTGCTTTGGATAGTCTTACCGCTTTACAACGGCTTCTTTGTGATAATAATCTATTAACTGCCTTACCTGATCTTACGATTAATACTGCTTTACAAATACTTTCTTGTTTTAATAATCAATTAACTTCCTTGCCTGATCTGTCTGCTAATCCTGCTTTACTAATTCTTGATTGTCAAAACAACAAATTTGATTTTTCAGACGCAAGAGAATTAAGAATAGCCGATACCATTTCAACGCTTATTGCCTATAGCTACAGTCCGCAAAATCCTTTTGGTGTTGCAGATACTTTTAATTTGAATATGGGAGACACACTAGTTCTAAGCATCGCAAGCCAGGATTCCGCATTGAGCTATCAGTGGTTCAGGGGGGCAGATACCATTGCAGGTGGCACAGATACTCTGTTAATTATTCCAAATGTTACAGTGGCAGACAGCGGTGTTTATACATGCAGGTCTTACGGAACGGCATTGGATACTAATAATATGACCTTTGCCCCCGGCATCATTAGTTTTGTTTCAGAGCCACTGTCGGTAAAAATAAACATGCTGCCTTCCCTTAAAGCCTTCATCCCCGACACCAACTTCCGCAATTTCCTTGTTGCAAATTATCCATCATTTATGGATGCGAATGACAGCCTGCTTATTGACTCGGCTGCTACGCTTACCGGTACATTAGATTGCAATTCTCAAAATATTGCTGACTTGACGGGAGTGGAATACTTTGTTAATATTACATGGCTTTATTGCCAAATTAATCAATTGACTTCTTTACCTGATCTGTCTGCCAATACCAGTTTAACTCGTCTTATTTGTAGCGCTAATCAATTAACCACTTTACCTGATTTGTCAGCTAATACTACTTTGCTATGGATTTATTGTCAGAGTAATTTATTAGACAGTTTGCCTGATCTCACGAATAATACTGCTTTAACAGAACTTCGTTGTCATACTAATCAATTAACTGCCTTACCAAACCTGTCTGCTAATATTGCTTTAACACAGCTTCAGTGTTATAATAATCAATTGACTGTCTTACCTGATCTGTCGAATAATACTTCTTTAGTATTGCTTTATTGTTTTGATAATCAATTAACTTCCTTGCCTGATCTGTCAGCAAATACTGCTTTAGTTGATCTTCGTTGTTTGAATAACAAATTCGACTTTTCAGATGCCAGGGAATTAAGAATAGCCGATACTACTTCAACACTTACTACCTATTTCTACAGCCCGCAAAATCCTTTTGGCATGGCAGATACTTTTAATTTTAATGAAGGTGATACACTGATATTAAGCATTGCCAGCCAGGATTCTGCTTTGAGCTACCAGTGGTTCAGGGGAACGGATACCATAACGGGCGCTACGGATACACTTTTAACAATACCAAATGTTACACTGGCAGACAGCGGGATCTATACCTGCAGGTCTTACGGCACAGCGCTGCTATTCCCTTCTCATATGAGCTTTTCTCCGGGCATCAGCAGCTTTGTTTCCGAGCCGTTTAAGGTAAATATCTTTTCAGGAGCTCTAACTGCTTCAATATCTTACATAAAAAATGTTTCCTGCAACGGAGTCCAGGATGGAGAAGCAGCGGTAACTGCAACAGGAGGCACTCCCCCTTACACCTACCAATGGGATGATCCATTAGCACAAACAACGGATACAGCGAAGTACTTGTTGGCAGGAAATTATTCTGTTATTGTTACGGATTCAGCCGGAGCAGTAGATACTGCTTTTGTAACTATTACTGAACCTTTCGTTTTAACTGCGATCATCACCGGTACGAATGTAACCTCATGTGGCGGCAGTGACGGAGCGGCAAACCTGATAGTTTCAGGCGGCACACAACCCTATACTTTTAATTGGCTGTCTGGCGATACAACCGAAGACCTTGCAGGGCTTAGCGCAGGAACATATTCGGTGTCAGTAACCGACTCAAACGGATGTACTGCCAATGCCAGTGTTACCATCTCAGAGCCACCCGCAATAACCCTTGGCATTATTGGTACAGATGTAACCACATGCGGAGGCAGTAACGGGACAGCAAACCTGACCGTTATCGGTGGCGTTGCTCCTTATACTTTCATTTGGTCCACTGGAGCTACAACCGAAGATATCACATCTTTAGTTCCCGGCACCTATTCAGTAACCGTTATTGATTCCAATGGCTGTACGGTCAGTGATGCCGTTACTATCAGCGGTTTTGCAACAATTACTGTTTCCTTTACAACCACAGGCGCCTTATGCAACGGGCAATGTGACGGTTCGGCTACGGTCACCGCAAGCGGGGGAACGCCTCCTTACACATACCTTTGGTCAGATGGCCAGACAGATTCTACTGCTGCCAACTTATGTGCAGGAACATATAATATCATTGTGACAGACGCCAATGCGTGCGAGGCAACCGGTAGTGTTAATGTTTCCGAGCCGGCTCCTCTTACACTTACCATGACCACGTTTGATGCCACATGCGGGAATTCCGATGGCATTGCTATAGTAAGCGCAAGCGGAGGAATAGCCCCTTATGAGTATTCATGGTCAAGCGGAGATACTACTGAAACAGACTCGGCATTAGCTGCAGGTATTAATTATGTGATCGTCACTGACACTAATGGCTGCATCGCTTATGGTGTTGCTGCCATCAGTAATACAACACCTACGATAACGCTCAATTCAGTAGTCAATCTCAATTGCAGTGCAGATGCTGACGGTTCTATTGATATAAGTGTTTCAGGCGGCCTTTTGCCATATACATTTTTATGGTCAAATGGAGGTACTACTGAAGATATATCCGGTCTTATTGGCGGGATCTATGAAGTTACCGTTGCTGATTCGACCGGCTGTATTGCCACTCAAAGCATCACGGTCTCAGCGCCTGCCCCGTTAACATTATCTGTTACTGAGGTTGATGCAAGCTGTAACGGCTCCGATGGCAGCGCTACGGTAAATGTAAGCGGAGGAACACCTCCTTATTCCTATTTTTGGTCAACGTTTGGAACAGATTCATCACAATCGGGACTGGCAGCAGGTATTTATCTCGTGAACGTCTTTGATGCGAACGGCTGTTTCAACTCTATCACAGCAGTGATAAGCAATGCCGGAGGGCCGGTCATTACCCTGAATTTACAAACCAACACAAGCTGTGGCAGCCCTTCAGGAGGGGCGATAGATATAAATGTAACAGGGGGCGCCTTGCCTTACACCTACCTATGGTCAAATGGACTTACAACCCAGGATATAAATAACCTGACAGATACATCATATAATGTCATAATTACAGATTCTAATGGCTGTATTGGTACTGCGAGTTTCTCTATTTCCCAAAAACTTCCCTTATCTCAAGCGATTTGTATCGTTACGGTTGATAGCGCAACGGGAAAGAATCTCATCGTTTGGGAGAAAAACCCAGGTCCCTCCTTTTACAATATTTACAAAGAAGGCACCGCAGCCAATGTTTATTTCCTCCTTGCAAGCGTGCCGTATGATTCTGTGAGTACTTTTCTTGATATTTTAGCCGATCCTAAGCAAAGGTCTTGGAGATATAAAATTACAGCAGTAGATTCCTGCGGCAACGAATCAGCGTTGAGCCAGTTGCACAAAACCATGCACCTGACCATGAACCTCGGCTTAGGCGGAGTGATCAATCTTATCTGGGATCATTATGAAGGGTTTAATTTTGGAACTTATTACATTTACAGGGGAACACTAGCTTTACCATCGCTTGATTCAATTTATGCTATTGCCAGTAACAACCATTCCTGGACCGACCTTAACCCTCCGGTTACTCCGGAGCTATTTTACCAAGTTGCAGCAGTGCATCCTACAGAATGTTCACCAACGTTCCTAACGCTCGGAGCGTTAGGAACGCCAGATCAAAAAAAGGTACTCGTTTACAATTCAGCCAGGTCAAATGTATCCAACCGGCTTGTACCTACCGGTATTCCAAACCTACGAGGTTTCCAAAATCTCGTAAGTTTCAACGTTTATCCTAATCCCTATATGGGTAAAACAGAGATCACCTGGTTTTTAAATAAAAAAGCTAATGTCTCATTAGAGGTATATAATATCCTGGGCAAAAAGATAGAGATTTTAGTTAACGAAGAACAGATCAGTGGAAAGCACCGGTATAGTTTCAGTGCAAAGGGTTTGGGTTATACTTCCGGAGTTTATGTTTTGAAGTTGATTGTGGATGATGGGGTGTACACTAAACAGTTGGTGGAATTTTAACCACAGATTTCACAGATTACACAGATTTTTTTTAAAAAAAACTTAACCGGTTAATCATTTTTTAAATATTGAGTCCACTCTAAAAACTCAATTCAATTACACGTTTCTGTGAGATTAACGCTATATCCTTGCACCTCCTGTCCATTTTTATCTCTATAGGTAGCATCCTCATCAAAAGGCGATTGCAGGGAATCTGCTCTGATTTATCTGAAAACAACTGCTTAAAAGGTAACTCATCAATTTTGCTGGTGATGTGTTGCCAAAACAAATTGTGCCAGCCCTGTTTATCTTCGTAGCGTTTTTATGAGAATAAATCAAAAAAAATCTTTAGAGTCTTGTCATTGCGAGCGAGGTACGAGCGAAGCAATCTGTTCATAGAAAGTAGTATAATTAAACAGATTGCTTCGGTCGCTGCGCTCCCTCGCAATGACAGTTTTGTTAAATAGATTGCTTCCCGACCTGCGGTGCGGGACAGGTCGGCTGCGCCTCGCAATGACAGTAATGTTGAAAGGATTGCTTTGCCTGTGACTCACTATGGCAATACTATTATGGATAAAATATGTCACGTTTATATATTAACCAATAAAAATCACACTGTATTATATACTGGTGTTACGAGTGATTTATTCACAAGAGTTTATGAACATAAAGAGAAATTATATAAAGGATTTACAAGTAAATATAATGTAAACAAATTAGTTTATTATGAGGAATTTGATGATATTGAAGAGGCTATAGCAAGAGAAAAGCAAATTAAAGCTGGTTCGCGTAAAAGGAAAATTGAATTAATAAATTCAATGAATCCAGAATGGAATGATTTGTATGATAATTTAGAATGGTAGGGTTCTTAAAGAGAATTGTCATTGCGAGCGAGGTACGATTGCGAGCGGAGCGAAGCAAACCCTTGATAGGTAGTGCTTCAAATAAACAGATTGCTTCGGCTGCGCCTCGCAATGACAGTATAATTAAACAGATTGCTTCGGTCGCTGCGCTCCCTCGCAATGACAGTTTTGTGTTTTAGTGACATTTTTTTTAATTTTCATCGGTTTTTCAAAGCCTCCTTACATTACAAAAAAAACTATTATTTTGCATTGCAAAGATAAAAAAAATAAGTACTTGCACAATATAAATATTCATAACTATAAAGAAGAAAAAACAAAACAAATAAATAATATGAAATTTTTTGATATTCCTCGTCACTCATTACCCCACTTCTCAACTTTCTTGCAAAGGCTGCCCTGCTTTCTGGATAAGCTACAATTGAAGTAGTGATCACTTCAGCGCTATTTATAAGAGACTTAACATTATCTGTATCTGTCTCCTGAACATATAATTTTACAAGACTGCTTGTATCCAGGTAAATTATCATCTTCTATCCTCTATAACAATATCCGAAATGGATTTGCCTTTAATAATTGGTGCGTTTTTAAGTCCTGTAGGTTTCCCCCCCCCCCCCAGGTAATATATCCTTCTTTAATGAGTTCTTTAAGTCTTTTTTGGACTTTATCCTTTTCCATTGAATTTTTTTTCACATTAATTAAAGTATCGCTTATGTCTTTTTTATTCTTCTGTTTTAAGGCAAAACCTAAAATTTCATTTATTGCCTTAATAAGGGATATATCGTTTATTTGTCTTAAACGCTGTATAACTGATAATTTTTCTACTTGTATATCCATAATTTTATACTTTTATTATTTACAAATATAGCAAAATTATGGGCATCTCTAAAAACTACACCATACATTCCCCTCTATCAAGAGGGGCAAGGGGTGTGTTTTAAAAAATATGTAGTTTTTAGAGATGCCCTTAATAAACCGGCAATTTATTCCATGCCTCATCTTTATCCCGCCACTCAAAATAATCCTTCACCCCCTTCTCACCACTTTCGATCAATGCCTTGATCTTTTCTTCTTTGAGCTTAAAATCGGTAGTTTTTACATCCAAAGTGTCAATAAAGATCGTTCTGTTCCAATCATCAGAATGAAGATGTGCTTTGTTTGCCATGTCCATCATAAAATCAAGCAATCCCAAGGCATAATCTTTAAAACTATTGATCTTAATGGGTACATTTTTCCAATCGTCCCTGTTGTATTTGATCACTTCCTTTGAATCTAATCTGAATCCCAATGTTTCGCAATTGAAAACATAACCGTCAGCATCAGGTGTTTTGCCTACGGTATTCTTCTCGTTTGATAAATATTTTATGTTGTCAAACAGATTGATTGGGTAATTATAAGTTACCCCGCCATCTACCATCACATCGCCAAACTTTTTTACCGACCTGAAATACAATGGTATGCTCATTGACATTCTCACAGTATCCCTGATAGGTACACTCGGAGAGGTTTCAAATGAAAATTTTTCAGCGTATTGCTGGGTTAGGTTTGTAGAAATAACATACAACTGCCGGAATTTAGCTTTATCATGGTTAATTGCGTTGTTGAGGTCTCTGAATGTGAATCTTGCCGAACCTGTTTTTGCTTTTATCTTTTCACCGATCCATTCCCTGAATGCATCCCCTTTGAACCACCCATACCCTTTAAATAACCTGTACAGGTTCACCGGGAGGCTGCTTTTATCTTCAAAGTTCTTGAAATCAGTTTCAGCAATGATCTTTGATACCTCTGCAGAACTATAATCCAATGCCAAAAGTGTTGCATTAATAGCGCCTGCAGAAGTACCGGCAACCCTGATGATATTGGATAAGACCCCTTTTTTATCAAGCGCCTCCAAAGCCCCGCCATAGGCAATTCCTTTTACACCGCCTCCTTCAAATACAAGATTTTTAAAGTTGTAATGCATATTTCGATACCAATATACTTATTTATAATGCTAATATACTAATGATACGAATAGGGTATAATGCTAATATACTAATTTATACTAATGATACGAATATTTTTACTCTGCTTCTTAATATAGATTTCTTTATTAGTATCATTAGTATTCATTAGTATATTAGCATTTTATTATTCGTATTATTAGTATTCATTAGTATATTTGCATTTTATTATTAGTATATGGAAACCTTACAAAAAGAAGAAGCCGTTGTCCTTGACGTTGTAATATCCGATCAGATCAAGCAATTAGTGGTTTTTAATGATGATTTCAATACCTTTGATTTCGTTATTGAGACACTGATTGAAATTTGTCATCATAGCCCTGAACAGGCAGAACAATGTACCTGGATCATTCATTATAAAGGAAAATGCAAGGTAAAATCGGGTGCTTTCAATGTGATCAAGGCTATGCGAGAGGCAATATGTGACAGGGGGATTTCTGCGGAGATCCTTTAAAAGATTGCTCTACTCTCCTATAGTTCTAGTGTTTAGTTGCGTAAGTTTTCTATAGATTTGCAAACAGGTTTTGAGTTTGAAAAAATTATTTATTTTTCTACTATTTAGTTGCGTTTATCTTATACAATCCTGCACCCCTGATTTTGATGTGAATGCGGAGTGGGAAGAGATCACTGTGATCTATGGTATTTTAGATGCCAGCGAGTATTATCATCACGTGAAAGTCAACAAAGCTTTTTTAAATACAAATTCTGATGCCCTGCTGATCGCTTCTTCCATGCCTGATTCTTCATACCATTATGACAGCATTACTGTGCAACTGTACAAATTAGATGCGGATGAAAATATTATTGAAACATACTCATTGGATACGATATTTATCAATAATAAGGATCAAGGGCTTTTTTATTATCCCGGTCAGATCATATATCAGAGCGATTCTGTTGTATTGGATGAAACAAAGAATTACAAGATCTTAGTAACCAATACCAGAACCGGCAAAGTTACCGGGGCTATTACTCCTATAGTTAATTCTTTTAAGATATCAAGTTATCCCAGTGATTTCACTATTGATGGCTACATCAGGTTTTTTGCGGCTATAAACGCAACTATTTACAAAGCAACTATTAATGTTAACTACCAGTAAGATTCGAATGGAGTTATTACGAACCACACTTTAAAATGGATTGTAAAATCAAGCCTGACAAATCCAGGCAAGAACCCTAAGATACTCATAGAAGCAGGAACTTTTTTTAACTTTTTAGCAGCTTCAATAGATAGCACCAAGGATTACAAAAACTTAATAAGAACAATGGGACAGCTTGAATTTGTAGTATATGCCGGTTCTGAAGACCTTGAGAAATATATTAATGTAAATTATAATTATTCAGCTATCACACAGACTAAACCATTCTTTACAAATGTAGACGGTGGTGCAGGATTGTTCGCCTCCAGGTATAGACAAAGTGAATTTGGTAGCATTAATCAAAAAAGTATTGATTATATCATAAATAATTATCCGGGGTTGAAGTTTAAGTAACTTGTTGTAGTGCAAAGTGCAAAGCCCCGCCATTTGGCGGGGCTTTGCACTTTGCACTATGCGCTAATACTGCCATAATGTCATTATAAATCCACTTGGCACGTAGGTTGTTAATGTATTTGCTCATTAAATAAAAAAAAATAAAACCATTTTAATAATATATAATCATGGGAAAAATCATAGGAATCGACCTTGGAACAACAAACTCATGCGTTGCAGTGATGGAAGGCAACGAACCTGTTGTTATTCCAAACAGCGAAGGTAAACGTACAACGCCTTCTATTGTTGCCTTTTTGGATGAAGGGAAAGGAGAACGCAAAGTAGGAGATCCTGCAAAAAGGCAGGCTATTACCAATCCCCAGAATACCGTCATGTCTATAAAACGCTTTATGGGTAGGAAATTCTCGGATGTAGATAAAGAAATAAAACAGGTTTCCTTTACAGTAGAAAAAGGCAATAATGATACGGCAAGGGTAAAAATAGGTGACAGGCATTATACCCCGCAGGAGATCTCTGCGATTGTGCTGCAAAAAATGAAAACCACTGCCGAAGATTATTTGGGCACTACTGTAAAAGAAGCTGTTATTACAGTTCCGGCTTATTTTAATGATGCTCAAAGGCAGGCCACCAAAGAAGCAGGTGAGATTGCGGGCCTTGATGTGAAGCGTATTATCAATGAACCTACTGCAGCAGCTTTGGCTTATGGCATGGACAAGAAAAACAAGGATATGAAAATTGCTGTTTTTGATCTGGGCGGTGGTACTTTTGATGTTTCTGTTCTTGAGCTTGGCGATGGCGTTTTTGAGGTTAAATCTACCAATGGAGATACACACCTTGGCGGTGATGACTTTGATGAGGTGGTCATTAACTGGCTGGCTGATGAATTTAAAAAAGATGAAGGGCTTGATCCCAAAAAAGACCCCATGTCCATGCAGAGGCTGAAAGAGGCTGCCGAAAAGGCAAAGATTGAACTTTCCAGCTCTAAAGAAACCGAGATCAATTTGCCTTATATCATGAGTGTGGATGGCGTGCCCAAACATCTTGTAAAAAAATTAACCAGGGCTAAATTTGAGCAATTAACCGATCATCTTATCCAGAAAACCCTGGAACCTTGTAAAAAGGCAATAAAGGACGCAGGCATTCCTGCTTCAGATATTAACGAAGTGATCCTTGTTGGAGGTTCTACAAGAATACCCAAAATTCAGGAAGAAGTTGAGAAATTCTTTGGTAAAAAGCCTTCAAAAGGGGTAAATCCTGACGAGGTAGTTGCCGTAGGCGCTGCTATTCAAGGCGGAGTATTAACCGGTGAAGTAAAAGATGTACTGCTGCTTGATGTTACTCCGCTTTCACTTGGGATTGAAACTCTGGGAGGTGTATTTACCAAATTGATTGAAGCAAATACCACCATTCCAACTAAAAAATCAGAAACATTCTCAACTGCTGCTGATAATCAACCTTCAGTGGAAATTCATGTCTTGCAGGGTGAGCGATCTATGGCAAATGTTAACAGAACCATCGGACGTTTTCACCTTGACGGAATACCCCCTGCTCCAAGAGGCCTTCCGCAAATTGAAGTGACTTTTGATATTGACGCAAACGGCATTGTAAATGTTGCTGCAAAGGACAAAGCAACCAACAAGGAGCAAAAGATACGCATAGAGGCTTCTTCAGGCCTCACTGAAGAAGAGATAGAGAAAATGAGAACAGAAGCAAAAGCCAATGAAGAAGAAGATAAAAAAGAGAAAGAAAAGGTTGATAAGATCAATGCTGCTGATTCTATGATCTTCCAGACAGAGAAGCAACTAAAAGAATATGGAGATAAACTCTCAGCAGACAATAAGAAAAAGATCGAATCTGCACTTGCTGACCTGAAAAAAGCGCATGAGGTAAAAGACCTTTCAGCAATAGATACTGCGCTAAATGCACTGAACACAGCCTGGCAGGGAGCATCTCAGGAAATGTATGCAGCAACGCAGGATGCCCAGGCAGATAGCCAGCCTACAGATAGTAAAGCACAGCCTAAAGGTAGCAAAGGAGGTAATGGTACAGGTAGTCAATCAGATGTGAAGGATGTTGACTATGAAGAAGTGGATAAGGATAAAGGGAAAGACAGTAAGCAGTAGACAGCAGCCCCGCACTTTTGATTATTAGTTTAAAATAGAAGTGGCAGTCCACAGTCGGCAGTCGGCAGTCTACAGTCAGCAGTCCACAATCGGCAGTCAGCAATTGTTTTTTGCCGACTGTGGACTGCCGACTGCCGATTGATTAAGTTAAGTTTCTAAATCCAGTTGCCATATTGTTATAATGGTTTGATTGTTATTTTCTTTTTTGCCGACTGTGGACTGCCGGCTGTGGATTGACGGCTGTGGACTGCCGACTGTGGATTGCCGACTGTGGATTGCCGACTGGTGTCAATTGTCAACTTTTAATCATTTTCCTTAACCTGGCATAAACCTTTTTACTTTTAAATTTAAAACCTTTCTTCTGTGTCATACCACCGATCGTTTCGTCAATGACGTGTATGATAATAAAAGCCTTCGGGTCAATATTATTTACGATCCCTCTTAATTTTTGTATTTCCAGCCTGGTGATCACACAATATAAAATTTCTATATCCCTTTCTTTCAGGCCTGTTTTGCCGGAAAAAACAGTAACGCCCCTTTCCAGGTCTTCCAGTATCTCTTTTTTTATTTCCTGGCTTTTATAAGAAACAATAATGGCAGCATTATATTCTTCTATACCGTGGATAAAGAAGTCTATACTCCTGGAAGCAACAAAATAGGTAAGAATAGAATATAATGCTACCTCTATTTTGAATGTAAGGCCAATTATCGCGAAGATGATGACATTAAATAAAACGATAACATTACCGATCGTTAAAAATGATTTCCTGCTTACAAGAATAGCCATGATCTCAGTGCCGTCCAGCACAGCGTTATTCCTTACTGCCAAACCGATACCTGTTCCGAGGAAGAATCCGCCAAATACAGCAGCGAGTATCTTATCTTCGGTAATAACAGGAAAATCTACAAAAGCCAGGCAAAGAGATAACCCGGCTATGGCAGCGATTCCTCTGTAAGCGAAGCTTTTACTAAGGTATTGATAACCTAAAATTATAAAGGGTAAATTTACAATAGGAATAATTATAGATAGGGAAATGGATTTATCCGGACATTCAGGACAAAAAATTTCAGAAAGATACATTGAAACCCCAGTGATGCCCCCATCAAAAAAGTGATTGGGCAGCAAAAATCCTTTTAAACCTAATGCAGCAGAGAATATTGCCAGGATGATGGTGAGCCAGCTTAATTTTTTCACTTAGCGCAGGGCGCAGAGCGCATAGCGTTCTCACGCCCTGCTCCCTGCTCCCCTTTTAAATTTTTCGTCAATCTAACTTTTTTTATTGAAATAATAATTTTATACCTGTGAATTAATACGAATAGGTATTAGCGTTTAAGTCGCACAAAATAATATCTCCTCAAAATTTTAATTTTTATCCAGAATTTATGTGCGGGGTTATAGTTTTTTAGTTTGCAGTTCCGGGCTTTATACCATAAGAAGGACAAACTAATACTATAGTTATATCAGGTGTCAATTAACGATGCCATCGCTTTATTTAGTTAACTATCAATTAATTATACTGCTGTTGTTTTAAGCAATGATGTTGTTAAATATATTGGTTTTTAGCGATGGCATCGTTTGTCAACTCATAAAGGGCAGGTGTCCGACACCTTCACTGTATAAAAGGCATATCTAACGGGGTAAACTAAAACTAATAACTGAAAAAACTCAAACTACCTGCCCGCCAAAAGCCTATGGCAGGCGGGATAACTAAAAACCATGAACTAAAATTTGGTAATATAAAATCGGATCTTTCAAGAAAAGAATTGTACAATGGAAAATATTATGTGACGATTTGCACGCGCAACAAGATTTTCTGTTTCGGTGATGTGATTAACGGTGAAATAAAATTGAATAAAATGGGTAAAATTGCCGATAAATATTGGCGGGAAATTCCTCAACATTTTTTTTATACATGGTTGGATGATTTTATCGTAATGCCAAATCATATTCACGGGATTGTTGTGATGAAACGGTCACATAAAAACAATTATGCGACACACCCGGAACGTGATGTCCCGGAACATGATGCCCCGGAACATGATGCCCCGGAACATGATGCTACGGAACGTAGAGACGTTGCATTGCAACGTCTCTACATACCGGGAACCATACCGGGAACCATACCGGGAACCATACCGGGAACCATACCGGGAACCATACCGGGAAACATACCGGAAACCATACCCAAAACCATACCGGGAACCATACCGGGAACCATGCCAAAAACCAAAAAATGGCGGCAATTTCACCCAAACCCGGTTCATTGGGTGTAATTATCCGATCATATAAAACCGAATGTACAAAAACATTCAAACAAATGGGTAATGGCGGTTGGTTCGCATGGCAACCCCGTTTCTATGACGAGATCATTCGCAATGATGAACACCTTGAACAAATCAGGCAATACATCCGCAACAACCCTGCAAATTGGAATAATAATGAACATTATAAATAATAATCATTATATTTGCCCCGCACCCCGAGTACTCGGGGTGCGGGGTTTGCGCAATAAATATATCGCCCTTGCAGGGCTGAAAAAAACAATACCATGAAAAAATCAATCTTTACTATCGCAGTTGCAGTGGCAACTTTAAACTTTGGACTTTGGACTTTAAACACCCATGCCCAATACACCCAGCTCACTGATTTTACCGGCAATGGCGCCTTCATAGGCGCTAATCCGCAGTATGACCAGAATTTAATTTCTGTAGGAGGTGTTATGTATGGAATGACATCAAGTGGCGGCATAAACAGTCTGGGTCTGGGAACCCTCTTTAAAATAATGCCCGATGGAACCGGCTATGCCAAACTCCTTGACTTCGCAGGCACTACAAACGGAAGTTATCCTCACGGCTCTCTTATTTCTGACGGCACCTTTCTTTATGGAATGACAAAACTGGGCGGCACAAACAATAAGGGAACCCTCTTTAAAATAATGCCCGATGGAACCGGCTATGCCAAACTCCTTGACTTCGCAGGCGCAACAAACGGAA
>VRUD01000026.1 GCA_019456305.1 Cytophagales bacterium
TATATTTATTGACTGAATAGCTTTTATTATTTCAAACATTTTTGAAGACTGCCCGGTTTTTTCGGGTTCGTTGATTGCTGTTTGGATCTGTTCATCTTTGAAATTGTCTGTTTGTTGAAAACTAAAAATTACAGAGGTAATACCAAATGTCAATATTACCCAAAGGAGCAATTGGGTTAATCCTACCAGCGCTATGCCTGTAATCTTGCCCATCATCAGTTGAAAAGGTTTTACTGATGAGATTATAATTTCAACAATACGGCTTGTTTTTTCTTCAATAACACCTCTCATGATCTGGACGCCATAAAGAAATATAAAAAAATAGATCATAAAAGAGGCAAAATACCCTACAATAGTAGAAGCGACTGCACTGCTGTCTTTTTCACCTTCCTCGCTTAATTTAATGGTGTTGATAGTAATTTTGGTTTTAATATTTTCCAGTGTTTCTCTGTCAATTCCTGCTTTTTGCAGTTTTCTGCTTTCAATCTCTTCTTTTAAAATCCTTTGGATATAACTTTGAACTTCAATGCCCGGATTTTGCCTGGTATAAAACTCTATTCCTTTAGGATCATCAATATCCAATGCGGGTATGTAAAGCAGGCCGTAGTGGTCACTTTGTAAATAGTTAACTTTCGCATCTTCTATTGAGGCAGTTATTAAGTTAAAGGTAAGATTTTTATAGTTTTTAATTTTATCTGTAAAAAGATTACTTTCATCCCTCACATCTATTATCTTGGCTTCCTGAGATACCATGGTAAGCCAAAACGGGATAATCATTAACGATGCTAATAATATTGGCCCGAGAATGGTCATGATAATAAATGACCTTTTTCTTACACGGGTGAGGTATTCGCGTTTAATTACTAATAAAATCTTGTTCATTATTTATTGTATCGGAATTTCAATATTTTAAATGAAACTTATATTCAAACCTATCCTTTGTGCACTTAATGAACAGCTACTGGGCTCTGGTTACTGGGTTCTGGGTTATTAGTAATTCTTTCTGACAGTATTCATTCTACCAGTACCCAGCACCCAGTACCCAATAACTAACTTATTATTTTTACTCCGCTCAATATTTAGGAATTTCATTTTTAAATCAATTTACAACGTTATGTCCCTTCACTTTTGCAATAAATATATCGTTAATACCCGGAATTTTTTCATTGAAACTATGTATTTCAACATTTTTTAACAATTCTGCCAAGAGATCGTTTGGACTGCGCTTTGAGGTGATCTTAATGGTGGCTTTAAAACTATTATTTTCCAACCATTCCATTGAAATTATTTTGAAATCTGTCATGAGCAAGCGCAAGGGATCATCTGCATTTAATAGCTTATCAGGTTTATCGGTTTTGTCGTCTGCCTTGCGGCATAAATGTCGCCCTACAACCATATATGTATCGGTTTTGTATTGATCTTTGATCTCAGTTAAAGGGCCGTCTAATATGGTTTTTGATTTGTTGATCAGAGCTATATGGTCGCAAAGTTCCTCTACTGATTCCATTCTGTGGGTAGAGAATATGATCGTGCTGCCCTGTTCGCGCAACTTCAGGATCTCATCTTTTACTAAGTTAACATTGATCGGGTCAAATCCTGAAAAAGGCTCATCCAGGATGATCAGTTTCGGTTTGTGAAGGATTGTGCTTATAAACTGCACTTTTTGCTGCATTCCTTTAGAGAGGTCTTCTACATTCTTATTCCACCAGGCGGTTAATTCAAATTTTTCAACCCAGCCTTTTAGTTTTGCAAGGGCATCCTTCTTAGGCATGCCTTTTAATTGAGCGAGGTAGAGAAGCTGCTCTCCCACCTTCATCTTTTTATAAAGGCCTCTTTCTTCGGGCAAATAACCTATAGAGTAAACATGTCTGGCAGCAAGCGGTTCATTATCAAAATATATTTCTCCACTGTCAGCCCCGATGATCTTAGTAATGATCCGTATCAATGTTGTCTTGCCTGCACCATTCGGTCCAAGCAAACCGAATATGCTTTGCTTTGGCACACTGATATTTACCTTATTCAGGGCGGTATGCCCAGCATACCTTTTTACTACGTTATTTACCTTTAAGATTTCCAGGATTTTCTTTAATTTTTCAAATATACAAAGTTTTAATTTTTAAAATAATCGATATTTTTCTTGGATATTAAATATCCTGTAACTTAATCTTACGCCAATATTTTTAACTTGCGAAATTTAGGATTTATTGTTTTGTGAAAAAAATATCTACAAAATTTGTTTTTTATTTGAGATAATTCTTTATATCTTTGCGCCTTATTTAATTTAAACCTTTAAAAAAATTCATTATGGAAAATTTTACAATTAAGTTCGAACAGTTTTTAAACAAAACTGCATCAGCATTGATTACTCTGGGAGTATCTTTGCTGATAATTACAATTACACAGGTTTCTGTTCATGCCCAACATTTAGATGTGACTATCTTTCCATCAGATAACTGGGTTAAAGAGTCTGGAATTCGCATTAATTTTGATTCTATTGACATAGCTGCACCGCGCGGCCTTCACACTCCCTACGTCTATCGTTTCCCGGATGGTACATTGCGTATATACTATGATCAACTTAGACAAAATTTTAAGGAGATGCATAGCGCCACATCCACAGACGGACTTGTATGGGTCAAAGATACCGGGGACAGGCTTCCGGGATTTGGTTTCCACCCTCACATTATCAAAGTATCTGACACCCTTTTCCGTATGTATTATGAAGCCAGTTTGACAGGGGCAATAAAAAGTGCATTATCATCTGACGGATTGACTTGGGTAGTAGAAGCCGGCTTCCGACTGATCAGTGTTCCTGGGTCACATACTAACCTTGTTGTTGATCCTGTCGTTATTGAATTACCAGGTGGTCTTTTGCGTATGTATTATCGCGTTAGAAATGAGAATTTTATCGGGAGTGCAACTTCGACTAATGGATTAACTTGGAGTGTTGAATCTGGCAGACGTATTGAAAATGCGGCTGAATTCGCTGCCATTCGTTTGCCAGATAGCACAGTTGTCATATACTTTTCAAGGCCAAACTATAGTAAAATATTAAGCGCAAGATCTTCAGATGGTTTAAGTTTTACCGATGACCCAGGTGTGAGACTGCTTCCTGGCAACCATCCTGACGGTTTTTTGTTGGAAAGTGGCACGATCTTAACAACTTCAATTGTTCAATTTCCAGGAGACACATTACGCATGTATTATCAAGGGTCCAGTAGCTCTACTGATGTTAACTTTTTCTCACGCGTATTCAGCGCTGTTGCTGTTCCAAAAGTAGAAGAGGTGGTTAATTTAGACATCAAGCCAACCTCCTGTCCGAATCCATTGAATGTAAAAAGCAATGGCGTTCTACCAATTGCGATCCTTGGCACAGCAGATTTTGATGTCAATGATATTGATGTTTCTTCAGTGCTGCTTCAGGGAATTTCTCCTATCAGGTCAAATATTGAAGATGTTAGCACACCTGTAGTGAACAAAGTAGATGTTTGTGACTGCACTACTGGCGGTGCCGATGGTTTTGATGACCTGACCCTGAAATTCAAAACCCAGGATATTGTGAGCACACTTGGCCCTGTCAGCGGGGGTGATACAATAGTTTTAACCATTACGGGTATTCTATTGGATAGTACGCCTTTTGATGCATCCGATTGTATCATTATAACCCCTGTTGGAGGTGGAAATGATACGGCAGGAGCCAAAGTAGCAATATGCCATATTCCACCCGGAAATCCTGCTAATTCACATACGATCTTTGTAAGCTCTAATGCAGTTGATGCACATTTGGCGCACGGAGATAACTTAGGAGCGTGTGATAGCATTGCATTTGGTGGTAATAATGATCCCCAGCTAAGATTATCAGCTTATCCAAATCCATTTTCCGAAACAACAATTATTCAATTTGATTTAGATGAAACAGTGTATGCTACCTTAAGGGTGTTTAATATAATGGGTAAGCATATTATTACGTTGTTTGAGGGAACAATGGAGGAAAATAATTTGTATTCCATTCAATTCAATGCAGAAGATCTGCCAACCGGTATTTACTATTACAAGTTAGAAACAGAGAACGGCATTATTAGAATTGAAAAATTGCTATTAAAATAAATTTTATATAAACTTGCCAGGGAATTCCATTATAAATTTGGAATATACTTGGCAAGTTTTGTTTTTTTAAAAAAAGCATTTTATCTTTGTTTTCAAAGTTTTATTTAAACCAGGGGTTTTGCTATTTTTTGGTATAATTCCCAAAAATTTATAGAGATGAACAAATTAAAATCAATAATCGCAATTTTGCTTTTAAGTTTAATCACTTTATCCTTTAAAGCAAAAGCCCAAACCTGGGATTCTGTGGGAACGGGAATGAATGGTGGTGTAGGGGCATTTGTTGTAGATACAGTTAATAATATCCTTTATGCCGGTGGAGGGTTTACCACTGCGGGTGGAGTAAGCGCCAATAATATTGCTAAATGGGACGGAACAAGCTGGGATTCTTTAGGATCAGGATTGAATAGTGGTGTACAAGCATTAGCAATTTATAATGATACACTCTATGCGGCAGGTTCTTTTACATTGGCAGGTGGAATAAGCGCCAAATACATTGCAAAATGGAACGGAACAAGCTGGGATTCTGTAGGAACCGGAATGGATTCTGATGTCATGACATTAGCCGTTTACAATAATACACTTTACGCAGGAGGATTTTTTTCAACTGCAGGTGGAGTGAGTGCACCAACTATTGCAAAATGGGATGGAAGTAATTGGAGTTCTGTTGGAACAGGAACTAATCTTTTTGTTCTGTCTTTAGCCGCGCTTAATACTGTTCTATACGTTGGTGGTCTATTTACTACTGCAGGTGGAGTAAGCGCTATTAATATTGCACAATGGAATGGGACAAGCTGGGATTCTTTAGGAAGTGGACTTGGAGATCCCTTTGCAGATCAGGTGTTGGCTATAGATTCGTTTAATGGTGAGGTTTATGCGGGAGGGACTTTTATTAATTCAGGAGCAATGAGCATTTATAGGATCGCTCGATGGAATGGAGCAAGCTGGGATTCAGTAGGAACCGGGATGAACTTTGATGTTGAGTCCTTAACCAACTATAACAATGAACTCTATGCAGGAGGTCTTTTTACAACCGCAGGTGGAGTGGCAGCAAATTATATTGCAAAATGGAACGGGACAAATTGGTATCCAGTAGGGACAGGAATGAATGGTTGGGTTTATTCATTAATTGAGTATAATGGTGAACTCTATGCGGGTGGTGATTTCACAACCGCAGGTGGTATAAACGCAAATTATATTGCCAGATGGAACGCAGATACTTGTGGAATTACCTCCTCTTTTACTTCCAGCGCAACAACGATTTGTGAAGGAGAAATCATCAATTTCACCAATACCAGCACAGGAGCTATTACTTATGAATGGCAGCAAAACGGTACTCCTTTTAGTACGGCTACCGATACTTCAAGAACATTTAATATAGCAGGTACTTATTCCATCAGTCTTATTGCAGATAGCGGCAGTTGCAGTGATTCATCCGGTGTTATAATTATTGTCAATCCAACTTATTCTTTCAACACACCTAACGACACCATCTGTGATGGCGATAGCGTTTTGATAGGTGGTGTTTATCGCAAAACCGCAGGAATATACTATGACAGCTTAACTACTGCCAATAGTTGCGACAGCATAATTGCTACAACCTTGATCGTCAATCCAACTTATTCCATTAACACACCTAACGACACCATCTGTGATGGCGATAGCGTTTTGATAGGTGGTATTTATCGCAAAACAGCAGGAACATACTATGACAGTTTAACCACAGTCAATAGTTGCGACAGCGTAATTGCTACAACCTTAATCGTCAATCCAACTTATACCATTAACACACCGGATGAAACCATCTGCGATGGCGATAGCGTTTCGATATTTGCTGTTTATCGCAAAATAGCCGGAACATACTATGACAGTTTAACCACTGCCAATAGTTGCGATAGCGTAATTGCTACAACCTTAATCGTCAATCCAACTTATACCATTAACACACCTAATGAAACTATCTGCGATGGCGACAGCGTTTCGATATTTGCTGTTTATCGCAAGATAGCCGGAACATACTATGACAGCTTAACCACTGTCAATAGTTGCGATAGCGTAATTGCTACAACCTTAATAGTTAATTCATTACCAACTGTTAATCTCGGTGCAGATACTATTATTTGCAATAGTTGTTCAATAACGCTTGATGCGAGTGCAGGTTTTTCAAGCTATGACTGGTCAACAGGAGAAACCACACCAACCATAACAGTTGATTCAACAGCCACTTATATAGTACAAATCACAGATACAAATGGCTGTTCAGCCACAGATTCAATTGCAGTAACTATCTCAACTGGCATCAATAATCAATCAACAATCAACAATAATCAATTAAAAGTTCACCCAAATCCAAACACCGGAGAATTCACCGTAACATTCAACATAACAGAAAAGCAGCAAATCAATCTCAAAATAATTAACATAAAAGGTCAGATAATTTATCAGGAAAATCTAACTGATTTTACAGGCAGCTATCAAAATAAAATAGATATGAGTGGCTATGCAAAAGGAATATATAATTTACAACTATCAACTAAGCAAGGAACAATCAACAAAAAAATAATCCTTGAATAAAATACCATTAACCCCTCGATTTATCGAGGGGGCTCAAAAAACAAGTAATAACCTAACCGTTTTAATGGTTTTAAAAAATAAATAAACTTTGCGCTCTTTGCGCCTTTGCGAGATAAATTAAAGCCTCCGGCCACGGCCGGTCTACATTTTAATCGCTTCATTACCAATATTTTTGTAAAACTTTAGGAAAAAACAGTTTTTCCCTCTATCTTTGCGCATCCAAACCAAAAAAATAATTATCATGAAAAAGCATCTAGTATTATTATCAGTATTTACACTTATCGTATCGTATGGCTATTGCCAGGGTACCTTTAAGTTTGAAAAAGAATCGCACGATTTTGGCGCTGTGGAAGAAGGTAAGCTGGCAATTTATGAATTTGTTTTTAAAAATACAGGCAACCAGCCCATCATCATTTCCAACGTAAAAGCATCGTGCGGCTGCACCACACCATTTTGGACAAGAGAACCGGTGCCGCCTGGCGGAACAGGAAAAGTCAAAGCTCAATACAACAGCAAAGGAAGGCCCGGAACATTTGCCAAAAGCATTACAATTACCTCAAATTCCCAGACGCCTACCAAGGTGCTCCGTATCAATGGAGTTGTTAATAAAAAGCCGGCAAGAGTACTTACCCCGGAGGAGCTTGCTCAATCTCCCGTCATTCAATTTGAAAAATCAACCCACAATTTCGGGAAAGTAGAGATTGGTCAGACCGTAAGCTACAAATTTTCTTTTTCAAACAAAGGGAAAAATGACCTGAAGATCACTAATGTTCAGAGCCGCTGCAGGTGTGTAACCCATCAGGCATCCAAACAGGTGATTAAACCCGGAGAAACTGCCCAATTAACGCTGACTTACACCCCCAGGGGCAAAAGCGTACTCAAAGAAGTGGTTACGATTAATTCAAATGATCTGACCCAACAGGGATTTAACATTACTTTAATAGCCGATTTAGTTGAAAGCCTTGTCTCTCAAAGCATACTCAGGGAAGACAAAGCTTCGGTTCCGTTTAAATAATAATCAGTTTACCCCGCACATAAATTTATGTGCGGGGTTTACCGGTAAGCTGAAAACTGGGAACCGGATAACCGAAAACCTAAAAACCGATCCAAAGTACTCGGGAGAAAAACCGAAATTGTTATCACAATCTGCAATCTACAATCCGAAATTCGCAATCCGCAATGATAATAGGAGTCCCCAAAGAGATCAAAGAAGATGAAAACCGTGTAGCGCTTACGCCTGCAGGTGTTGCGGAATTAAAGAAATCCGGACATACCATCTTTGTACAAACAACAGCAGGTATTGGAAGCGGATTTGATGATAATGAATATGCTTCTGCAGGTGCACAAATATTACCAACTATTGAAGATGTTTATGATCGTGCAGATATGATCATCAAGGTAAAAGAGCCTATTAAGCAGGAATATAATCTCGTTAAGAAGGATCAGCTTATCTTCACTTATTTTCACTTTGCTTCCTCGCTAGAACTTACCAATGCTATGATGAAGTCCAAAGCAGTTTGCCTGGCTTATGAAACTGTCGAAGAAGCTGATGGTTCTTTGCCATTGTTGGTACCCATGTCTGAAGTAGCAGGTAGAATGGCAGTTCAACAAGGAGCCAAATACCTGGAACGGCCTCAAAAAGGCAGAGGAATATTATTGGGCGGTGTTCCTGGAGTAAATCCTTCAAATGTACTTATCCTAGGCGGAGGTATCGTTGGTACTCAAGCTGCGAAGATGGCAGCAGGATTGGGAGCTAACGTAACTATTATGGACATAAGCTTGCAGCGACTAAGATATTTGAGCGACATTATGCCTGCCAACGTCATTACCATTGTTTCTAACCATTATAATATCAGGGAAGCGATAAAAACATCAGACCTTATTATTGGGGCAGTTCTGATACCAGGCACTAAAGCACCCAATCTTATCACTCGTAAAATGCTTAAAGAAATGAGAGCGGGTACGGTATTGGTTGATGTTGCCGTTGACCAGGGTGGCTGTATCGAAACCTGCAAACCTACCACACATCAGAAACCCACTTTTGTAATTGATGAAATTGTTCATTATTGTGTTGCCAATATGCCCGGTGCGGTTCCCTATACTTCTACGTTAGCCCTAACCAATGCTACGCTCCCTTATGCCATAGAACTCGCAAATAAAGGATGGGAAAAAGCATGCAGTGAAAACCTGGAACTGTTATTGGGGTTAAATATTATTAATGGAGATATTGTTTATAAAGGTGTAGCAGAGACTTTTGGGTTAGAATATCATGACGTGGAGGAATATCTAGCGCATGCGCGTTGAGCATAGCGCATGGCCTGAATGCCATGCGAAAAAGTATGCTGAGGTATTAAAAAACCGTAACTATTCAGTAAATAATAAAATATTGCCAATAATTTTGAAATTCAGTAATATAAAAGGAGATATATTCGGTGGAATAACAGCAGGGATTGTCAGACGTCTTTAGTACCGGACAATATCAGTTTCAGTGACTTGTCAGCATGAATCGGTAAATCTCGATTACTCCTATTTCGGGGTCATCAAGGAATTCATTCAAGGCTTTAATATTATCTCGGATTATATTCTCTATATAAGGGACTCTACAATTTCCTATTTTCAACCAAATCACTTTGGGTGGGCTGCCTCTTGTTACACTTAAGTCGTTAAAATCTGAGTCTTTTGTTACTATCGTAAAACCGTTTTTTTTTGCAAAAATCCAAATTTCTTGATCATCAGATTCATCTAATCCTTTTATCATTACATGCGTTGAGCCTGGAAAAAGATCATCAAGTCTTGCTATTAACTTATCAGATAGATTGTTGTCAAATAACAATTTCATGGGCTTAATACTGTAACTTTGTGTTCCCGATCAGCAGCATAAGCTAAACAAGCAAGAATATCCTCCTTTGTAATTTTTGGAAAATCATCCATTATCTCCTCGAAAGTCATTTCATCGGCAAGCATGTTTAAAATATCATAAACTGTAATCCTGAACCCTCTTATACAAGGTTTACCTGACCGTTTTCCTGACTCAATGGTAATGTAATCTTTGTAGTTTATCATAATTCTAATATAGAATTTGAGCACGTTATTTTGCTATAGTTAATACTTTTTTGTTTTACAAAGATAATAATAAATACAAAAATTACATATCCACGAGGTTTATTTTCACCAAATTTGTTAATATTGCATCGCAATATTTTCAAAAAAAATTTATAACAATAACCAAAATTTTGAAATTCAGTAATATAAAAGGAGATCTATTCGGTGGAATAACAGCAGGCATTGTTGCGCTGCCGCTGGCGCTTGCCTTTGGCGTTCAATCGGGCATGGGAGCTGTTGCCGGTCTTTATGGTGCAATAGTGCTTGGGATCCTGGCGGCAATCTTTGGAGGAACAGCCACCCAGATAAGCGGGCCTACCGGGCCGATGACCGTAGTATCGGCAGCAGTCATCGGAACAGTAATTGTGCTTTCCGGAAGCGTGCAGAATGGCATGGGTGTCATTATCGCTACTTTCTTGCTGGCAGGAGGGTTTCAAATTCTCCTGGGTATTTTAAAAGTAGGCAAGTATGTGAAGTTTATTCCCTACCCGGTATTATCAGGATTCATGAGCGGAATAGGAGCGATCATCATCTTATATCAATTGTATCCTTTTTTGGGTCATGATTCTGAAAAAAGCACAATAGATATTATTATTCACTTCTCTAAACCTCTTACAGCAATGAATATAAGTGCGGTAGGATTGGGCGGTTTAACAATTGTTATTATATACCTATTTCCGAAAATTACGAAAGTTGTTCCCAGCCAGTTGGTTGCTTTGGTTGTTGTTACACTAACTGCATTTTTTCTTAAAATTGATGTTCCTATAATAGGAGATATTCCTACAGGACTTCCTGAATTAAAGATTGCTTCCATCTTGTCAATAGAACCTTCAAACTACTGGCTGATCGTGAAGTTTGCCATCACTCTTGCTGCATTGGGTGCAATTGATTCGCTGCTTACTTCGGTGATAGCCGATAACGTCACCAAGACTAAACATAACAGTAACCGGGAGCTGATAGGGCAGGGTATTGGTAATATGGCATCTGCACTGATTGGAGGTATTCCAGGTGCAGGCGCTACCATGAGAACTGTGGTGAATATTAATGCAGGAGGCAAAACACGACTGGCGGGTCTTGTGCATGGTTTGCTGCTTGTTGTTGTGTTATTTGGTGCCGGAAAATATGCTGCCCATATCCCGTTGTGTGTTCTTGCCGGTATTTTGATTACGGTGGGAATTGGAATTATTGACTATAAGGGACTGAAACACCTGCTTCATGTGCCCAGGGCAGAGGCGATGATATTGGTTATAGTACTGGCGATCACTGTTTTCGGGGACCTGCTTACTGCAGTGGCTGTGGGAATGGTTCTCGCATCCCTGGCGTTCATGAAGAAAATGAGTGATATAGTGAGTGACGAATCAAAAATATCTTCCATTACTAAGTTTGAAAAGGAATTACCGTGGAAAGATGAAGAAGAGATTTCAGATAAAATTGAAGATAAGATTTACATCAAACACCTTGACGGACCCTTATTTTTCGGGTTTACTGCTCAATTTCAGCAAATGACCCAAGCCTTGCCTGAAGTTAAAATAGTTATCATGAGGATGGAAAAAGTTCCTTACATAGACCAGTCAGGTTTGTATGCGCTGGAAGAGGTAATACTTGGGCTTGAGAAGAAAGATATTGTGGTGTTGATGACAGGGATCAAGGAACAGCCGGTGGACATGTTAAGAAAGTTGAATGTGGTTCCCGGATTGATACCCGAATCGTATCTGTTTGCAAGCTTTCGTGGTTGCACCAAGTGGCTGAAACATAACTTTGAAGAGAGCAAGGATGGATTTAAAAAAATTATTGATGATCTGCACGAAATTAAAAAGGCGGAGGTATCTTACCATATGTGATAAAAATTTAATGCCATATAATTTATAAAAGCAATAAAATGTTTATTCAAACGAAAGAATCATAAGCAATGCAAACCCCTGAAAAAGCACTTGAATTATTAAAGGAAGGTAACCAAAGGTTTGTTAGCAACAACCAAATTAACCGTGACTTGCTGGAACAGGTCAGGCAAACAGCTTCGGGGCAGCGCCCGTTTGCGGTAGTGCTCGGATGCATTGACTCGCGTGTGCCTCCTGAACTGATCTTTGACCAGGGCATTGGCGATATTTTGAATGTGCGCATCGCAGGTAATATTGTGAATGACGATATACTTGGAAGCCTGGAGTTTGCCTGTAAAGTGCTGGATTCAGCGCTTATCGTAGTGTTAGGCCATAGCCGGTGTGGGGCAGTACGTGGCGCATGTGATGACGTAAAATTGGGAAACCTGACAACGCTTATCAGCAAAATAAAGCCTGCGGTAGATTCTGTTAAGAATGAAAAAGATGACAGTACAACAAATGGCGGGTTTGTGCAGAAGGTAGCTGTAAGGAACGTTTTTATGACAATAAATGCCATTAAGGAAGGGAGCCAAATATTAGCAGAAATGATCGGAAATGCAGAGATAGGGATTGTTGGCGGGATGTATGATGTGGAAACGGGCAAGGTAGAGTTTATGGAAAATGGTTGATGGAAGATGGAAGAAAATAAAAATCCGAAATCCGAAACCACTAATTAGTGTCTGTCTATAAAGTCGAATGTTTAATATATTATAGTAAAAACATAACCTCGTAAGTTGATTAAAAAGTCGGCAGTCCACAGTCGGCAGTCAGCAAATTTGCCAACTGCCGACTGCCAACTGCCAACTTAATGTTGAAACTTTGGATTTTCATTAACGAATATTTTTGACATTATAGACAGACACTAATTACACTAAATTAGTGAAATTCTTAATTAGTGTAATTAGTGGTTTCAAAATCAAGAATTAATATCCATTTTCCATTTTTCCCAGTGTCGGGGTGGGGAGATTCGAACTCCCGACCCCCAGACCCCCAGCCTGGTGCGCTAACCGGACTACGCTACACCCCGAACATTATTGAATTATTTTTAGATTTAGTAATTTTATTATAAACTTATCAATTAACTGTCAATTGAACTGTCAACTGCTACTGCCACAACCTTGCCTTTATTCCCTCTATTCCCTTATTTCCTTATTCCCTTATTCCCAGCAAATTCATCGGATGACCCAAACGCACAACCTGGAGAGTCATCCGATGATAACCACCCCTTGTCATAGTCATTGTCTATTGTCATATTGTCTACTGTCTATTGCCAACTGCCAACTGCATTTCCTTATTCCCTCCTACCCTCCCCTACCCTCCTTGGGAAATAATTGTTATTAACATCAGTATCGGCTGTTTCTGATAACGGATCAAGTTTGAAAGACACGGCTTTTTTTTCTGATACAAATACCTGGCTGACCTGTTTATCATTTTTCTTCCAGATCTCGGCTGGTATTCTTATCACTTCTTCCGAACTATCTTCATAGCTGATTTGCAGGATCAAGGGCATTACCAGGCCCCCAATATTATTAAATTTCACCTCATATAAGTTTAAGCCTTTTCCTAACAGATCTTTCTGTTCACCGGTAAGGTCATTGTATAAACTTTCATAACCAGCCTTATCTAAAATTGCTATATCGAATCCCGGGTATTCGGTATGAATATCTGATAGGTGGCTATTTTCAACGTTATTATCGTTTAATTTATTTAAGGAGTGATGCTTTTCTCCTTCCCCTTTGACGAGGGAATTAGGGAGTGAGGCTTCTAATCTTAACAATGCAACATTCTCAATTGACATATCTACATGATCGGTAGTAAAAAACCAGCCTCTCCAGAACCAGTCAAGGTCTACCCCTGAAGCATCTTCCATGGTACGGAATAAGTCGGCAGGCATCGGACGTTTGAATGCCCACCTTCTGCAATATTCCTTAAAAGCATAGTCAAATAATTCTTTACCCATCACCGTATTTCTCAAAATATTCAGCGCAGCAGCAGTTTTTCCGTAAGCATTTTTGCCAAACTGTAAAAGTGATTCGGAATTGGTCATGATCGGAACCATTTTGGATTTATCACCTTTCATATAGCTGATTATGTTCTTTATGCCTCCCCTTTTTGGACGGAATTGAGGATCCCATTCTTTAAGGGCAAGCCCCTGAACAAAGCTATTCAGCCCTTCATCTAACCATGTCCACTGCCTTTCATCCGAATTGATGATCATGGGGAAAAAATTATGCCCTACTTCATGGGTGACCACCGATATGAGGCTGTTTTTCTTCGCCTCATCATAGGAACCGTCCGGATCAGGGCGGGCACCGTTAAAGCAGATCATAGGATATTCCATGCCCCAAACCGGCCCATGAACAGAGATCGCAACAGGGTAACTATAGTCAACACTATATACTGAATAGATTTTTAACGTATTAGCAACCACTCTGGTAGAGTATTTTCCCCAGAGGGGATTCCCCTCCTTTGGATAAAATGACATGGCAAGCACTTTGTTGCTACCCTGACCTTTGGTGCGAGGCTGGTTGATATTCACACCCATGGCGTCCCAGATGAATTTCCTTGAACTTGCCCAGGCAAAATCACGCACGTTGTTGGCATGAAAGATCCAGGTTTTCTTTTTATCTGACCTGGATTTTTCATTTTGTACAGCTTCATCCTGGGTAATAATAAGTACAGGCTGATCATTACTCCGGGCTTTTTTCAGTCTTTCGATCTGTTTTTTTGTTAGCACATCATCCGCATTTTGCAATTCTCCTGTGGCTGCCACTATGTGATCTGCCGGTACGGTAATGCTTACCTTATAATCTCCGAATGATAACGCAAACTCGCCCCTGCCTTGAAACTGCTTGTTCTGCCAGCCGTTTACATCATCATATACAGCCATACGTGGAAACCATTGCGCAATTTCATACAGGTAATTTCCATCTTCTTCAAAATATTCATATCCTGAGCGTCCCCCTATTTCCACATGGTTATTGATATTATAGCTCCATTTTATGGAAAAGGTGTAAGAATTATCTGGTTTTAATGGTGAAGGAATATCTACCCGCATCATAGTTTTATTAATAAAATATTTTAAATCCAGCCCTGATTTGTCTTTAACCTGCTCAATTTTATATCCGCCTTCAAAGCTACCATGATTCACAAAATAGGCTAATTCGTTCAGCTCAAGATCGCCATCTATTGTGTGTGTATTG
Organism: Cytophagales bacterium; assembly: GCA_019456305.1. Lineage (NCBI taxonomy): Bacteria > Pseudomonadati > Bacteroidota > Cytophagia > Cytophagales > Cytophagales bacterium. Next base: position 14,861 of record VRUD01000026.1, read on the forward strand.
GATTTGTAGGAGTCTGAACTTTTTGCTCTTACATTCTGGTCTAATTGCAGCCACAGGTAAGAAAGCGCATCAGGAGAATTATTGATATAGTTAATGGTTTCAAAACCAGTGATTCGCTGATTTTCATCATCTAATTCTGCCTTAATAACATAATCAGCTTTTTGCTGCCAGTATTTGTGTCCCGGAGCGCCAGAAGCTGTCCTGTAATTGTTTGGAGTAGGGAGTTCTTCTACTAATTGCTGGAATTTTGAGTTGCTGATATTTTGCTGGGCAAACAAATCAGCAGGCAGTTGACAGTAGACAGTAAGCAATATAGCTGCTACTACCAGGTTTCTGATTTTTCTCATGATAATGTTAGTTATTGGTTTGTTAGTCGTTGGTTATAGTTTGTTAGTTGTTAGTTATAGTTAGATTGTTCGTCCCACCCGGCTCCGACTGCTTTGGGAAATCAATAGTTTATCTAAAATATACTATTTTCAATCACCAACACAAGTGCAATCCCCCCGACAACACCGGAAATGATCAGGTTCCATTCTCTCCGTGTTATTCTGAAAAAATAGACAAATATGAATGAAGCCGCTAATATAGCAAACAAAAGTAATATTTGACATACTTCCACGCCAATATTAAAGGCAAAAAGTTTCAACATGATGTTTTCACTATTGCCCAAAACCTGCCTGAGATGATTTGAAATTCCCATCCCATGTATGAAGGCAAAGAAAACGCCAAAGAAGTACCTGAAATTATGTGAAGGATACCTGTATTGATATTTTTCCTTTCTAAAAAAAATGTTTGAAATAGCAGTAATGAGAATGGTACATGGCAGGAGAAATTCAATCAGATGATTATTAATAGTAAAATCATTCAATGAAGTTAGTACCACCGATATTAAATGCCCGAAGGTAAAAGAGGTAACTAACCACAGCACCTTTTTCCAATCAGCTATTTGATAAATAATAAACAATGCTGCCACAAAAAGAATGTGGTCGTAAGTATTTAAGCTGCTGATGTGATGGAAACCCTGGATAAAGTATGATGAAAAAGTTGACATTTTTTAAAAGTACATAATATTAACAAATAAACACTCACATTAAAGTTAATAACAGTTAATAACAGTTAACAACAGTTAACAACGGTTGCTTAAAACACTGCTTTTTTGCAATATGCTCCTTTTTTTCAAGATTAAGCATATGAAAAAGTAACCGATATTAACCATTATTAACCGCTATTAACTGTTTTTAACCATTTACATAAAGTTAACAACGGTTGCTTAGTGTTCTCCTGAGTACTTGGAGGATGCGCAGGCACACCAAATTTAGTATGTTTTAGTAAAAAAACAAAATTATTTTATGATTATCAATTTATTTCCTCTTTAACAGCCTCCTTTTTCACAAATCTTATCTCCCCTTTGTCATCAAGCACCGCTTCCACAATCGGGATATCTTTGCTATCCTCCCCGAAGGGTTCCCCGATAGGATCGGGACAGGCGCGGGAGGTACTACCGGCTTTTTTTAAATTACCTGCCAGTATTTCCTTAGATAGCTCATTCAATATCCTTCGCTGCAATACTCTTTTCAAAGGCCTTGCTCCGAATTGCGGGTCGTATCCGAGCTTGGCAAGCAGATTGAGCACTTCATCAGATGCCTTTAGTTGAATGCCTGACCCTTTGAGCCTTTGCTGTATCAATTTGAATTGAATATCTACGATCTTCCTTATCTCCTTCTTCGTGAGCGGCTTGAACATGATCATTTCATCAACCCTGTTCAAAAATTCAGGGCGTATGGTTTTTTTCATCAGCTCAAATACCTGGTTTTTCGTATCTTCAAATGTGGTGTCAGGTGTTTCCACCTGACACACATCATTGTGCTTTTCAAAATTTTCCTGTATAATATGCGAACCAATATTAGAGGTCATAATAATAATTGTATTCTTGAAATTTGCTATCCTCCCTTTGTTATCTGTAAGCCTGCCTTCATCCAGTACTTGTAGTAATATATTGAAAACATCAGAATGTGCTTTTTCGATCTCATCTAATAATATTACAGAATAGGGCTTTCGTCTCACTGCTTCAGTCAACTGACCGCCCTCATCATACCCAATATATCCCGGAGGCGCCCCAATCAGCCTGCTTACAGAATGTCTTTCCTGGTATTCCGACAGGTCAATACGTACTAATGCATTTTCATCATTAAATAAAAATGCTGCGAGGGTTTTTGCCAGTTCGGTTTTACCAACACCTGTGGTACCCAGGAAGATAAACGAACCAATAGGTCTTTTAGGATCCTGCATCCCTGCCCTGCTCCTTCTCACGGCATCAGCAATGATCCGTATGGCTTCTTCCTGCCCGGCAACGCGTTTGCCAAGCTCTTCTTCGAGGTGCAGTAATTTCTCCTTTTCGCTTTGCAGCATGCTTGAAACAGGAATCCCGGTCCATTTGCTCACAACATCAGCAATATCTTCACTGCTGACCTCCTCTTTTAGCATAGCGCCATTGCTTTGAACCTTGCTCATTTGCTTTTTTAATTCTTCAAGTTGTTTCTCGCTTTCCACAATCTTTCCGTAACGCAGTTCAGCTACTTTACCCAGATCACCTGTCCGTTCAGCTTGTTCTGCCTGAAGTTTATATTGTTCAATATTCTCTTTTTCTTTTTGGATATTCTCAATGACGCTTTTTTCATTTTCCCATTTGGCTTTCAGGTCATTTTTCTGACCTGTAAGATCTGCAATTGCTTTAGATAATCTTTTTTCCTTTTCTTTATCTTTTTCGCGTTTTATTGCTTCGCGCTCAATTTCCAGTTGCATGATCTTTCTCTGGATGTCATCTAATTCTTCGGGCAATGAATTCATCTCTAACATCAGTTTTGAGGCAGCTTCATCCATCAGGTCAATGGCTTTATCCGGGAGAAATCTGTCAGAGACGTACCTGTTTGAAAGCTCTACAGCAGCAATGATCGCATCATCTTTAATTCTCACACCGTGATGTACTTCATATTTTTCCTTGATCCCGCGAAGAATAGAAATAGAATCCTGAACATCCGGTTCATCCACCATCACGGCTTGGAAGCGTCTTTCCAGGGCTTTATCTTTTTCAATGTATTTTTGATATTCTTTTAACGTGGTAGCGCCTATTGCATGCAGCTCACCTCTTGCCAATGCAGGTTTCAGTAAATTTGCCGCATCCATGGCGCTTTCTCCCCCAGCGCCTGCACCAATGAGGATATGTATTTCATCAATAAATAATATGATCTCCCCATCCGAATCGGTTACTTCTTTAATAACGGCTTTTAAGCGCTCTTCAAATTCTCCTTTATACTTTGCCCCAGCTACCAGCAAACCCATATCCAAAGAAACGATCTGCTTTGTTTTTAGATTTTCAGGTATATCACCATCCACAATTCTTTGAGCAAGCCCTTCAACGATCGCAGTTTTCCCAACCCCTGCTTCACCCAGCAGGATCGGGTTGTTTTTTTTCCTGCGGTTGAGTATCTGCAAAACCCTCCTGATCTCATCATCACGGCCGATCACCGGGTCAATTTTGCCGGCTTTTGCAAGTTCATTTAAGTTAATGGAGTATCTTTTTAAAGAATTGTATTTGGCTTCGGCATTCTGGTCGGTAACTTTTCGGTTGCCTCTTAATTCTTTGATCGCTTGTAAAAGGTACTTTTCATTAAAGCCAACATCGCGCATAAGGCTGGCTGTTTTATCTTTGCCTGCAAGCAGGCCAAGCAAAATGTGCTCAATGGCAACGAACTCATCTTTGAACTGTTTGAGATAGCCGGTTGCTTTTTGCAAAGTTGCAGCAGCGTCATTTGAAAGGTAAGGTTGGGTGCCGGTAATTTTTGGATATGAATTGACAAGCTCTTCCAGCCTGCTTTCAAGGAGGGTTTTGTTAATAACAAGTTTTTTAAGGATAAACGAGATCATATTTTCGTCAGACAATAAAATGGCTTTCAGCACGTGGCCTGTTTCTATTGCCTGCTGTTGATTGCCCGTAGCAATTTCAGAAGCTTTTTGGATGGCTTCCTGGGATTTTATGGTGTAATTGTTAAAGTTCATATTAAGTAAATATTTTTTTAAAAAAAACTTGTGCTTTAGCGCATTTAGGGTCAAAACCCTGTAACAATCAATTTCACAAATAATAATCCAAAAGAGTTTTTAGAACAAATAATGACATATTGTTGTAATATTTTATATTATTTTTGATAAACCATGCCATTGTGGCTTATTTCCTAAAGATAATTTTTATTCATTTTTTTCTGTTTTGATGATAAATTTTTATATTATACTTTTGTGATGTTTTAGATAATAATATATAGTTGCAGAAACTATGCGATTTATAAAAGGTGCTACAGCCAGAGAGGCAAACAAAAAACTTAGACGTACAGGGGCATTCTGGCATCATGAAAGTTATGACCATATTGTGAGAGATGATGCTGAAAAACTAAGGATTATTAGTTATATTTTGGAAAATCCATTAAATGCAGGTTCAGTAAAAGATTGGCATGATTGGAAATGGACATATTGTAATTCAAAGTATTGCGTGATATAAGTTGTTTTAGATTTTTAATTGAGATAGCTCAACATAAATGTTGAGGTACAATATGAAACTCTGCTTCGCCACAAACAATATTCATAAACTAAATGAGATCAAGGCGCTCATAGGGTTTGAGTTTGAAATTTTGAGCCTGGCTGATATCGGCTGTAACGAATCTTTGCCCGAAGATCAGGAAACACTACAGGGCAATTCATTGCAAAAAGCGGAATACGTCTGGAAAAACTATCAGGTCAGCTGCTTTTCGGACGATACAGGCCTGGAAGTTGATGCACTTAATGGCCAGCCGGGTGTGTATGCTGCCAGGTATGCAGGTGAGCGCTGTGATTTTGATGACAATATAAACCTGTTATTGAAAAACCTCTCAGGAATCAAAGATCGTAAAGCCCGCTTTATATCAGTTATCACGTTGATATTGGATGGAAAGGTAGAACAGCCCCGACAAAATCGGGATTTCACTTACATTCAATTTGAAGGCATCATTAATGGTGAAATTCTTACTGAAAAAAGAGGTCAGAAGGGCTTTGGGTATGACCCGGTCTTTAAGCCGGAGGGCTATGATGTCAGCTTTGCTGAAATAGAGCCAGAAGAGAAAAACAAGATCAGTCACAGGGGTATAGCTATTCGGAAGTTGGTTGAATATTTGAAACTAACAAACTAATAACCACCCATTTTAGGCACTTTAGGCATTTTTTCATACCTTTGCAAGCCTAAAAGATTCAGTATTCCATTATCCAATAAACAATATTTATAATGATAAACAAACCAGTCATCATAGGCTTTACAGCCGTCATAACAATTTTAAGCCTTTTTTATCTCTCTTTCACTTTTATTGCAAGAAATATAAATAAAGAAGCTACACAATTTGCAACAGACGAAAAGGGCAATATAGACTTTAGCAAAAAACAAGCATACCTTGATTCCATCTGGAATGAGCCGGTTTACAACCTGGTTGGTATGGAATTTACCTATAAAGAGGTTAAAAAGAATGAGTTGAGCCTAGGCTTAGACCTGCAAGGCGGGATGCACGTGGTGCTCGAAGTATCTCCGGTTGATATTTTGAATGATCTTTCGGCTAATAGTAAAGACCCTCATTTTCTTCAGGCAATTAAAAAAGCCCGTGGGATGCAAAGAAACAGCCGGGAAAAATTTGCAAGCTTATTTTATAAAGCCTTTAAAGAGATTGAACCTGATGGTAAGCTTAGCCGTATTTTTTCAAATACAAATACAAAAGGACTGATCCGCTATGAATCTTCTGATGAAGAAGTGATGAAGATCGTAGAAAGTAAGATGCAAGACGCCACAGACCAGGCATATCAAATCTTACGAAAAAGGATCAATCAATTTGGTGTCAATCAGCCGGTCATACAAAAATTAAAAGGCACAGGCAGGATCCAGTTAGAACTTCCCGGTGTTGAGAATCCGGCACGGGTCAGGGAATTATTGCAGAGAATTGCTAAATTAGAGTTCTGGGAGGTTTGGGAACCGGGTGAATTTGCACCGTATTTTAACCAGCTCAATGATTATCTTGTAAAAGTAGAACAACGGGAGGCTGAGAATAAATTTGATGAGATTGGTACTCCTTTTGACAACATTCTTACAGCCGATACTGTTTCAGATGAAGGTACGGAGGAAGAAGGCGCTTCTGATGCTATTTTGAATGATCTGTTATCCGAAACCGATGAAAAAGATATTTTAGATCCTGATACCGGTAGTGAAGATGAGAAGTCATTGACAGACCAGTTGACCGGAACTAATGAAGACCTCCCCCAAGGCAAAAGCGATGGCAAAGTCTCCCCCTTGGAGAGGACGATGTCCAGTGGACATCGGGACAGCATTGCGGGAAGCAGGGGGGCTGCTGATACTGCTGAAGATGAACGCTCATTGGTAGAACAGTTGACAGGCACAGATGAAGATACTTCCACAAGTGATACGCTGACACAGCAGCAAAGCTCACTATTAGCCAGTTTATTCGTTCCCTTAGACAGGGAAGGAAATATTGGCTCAAACATTAATGATACTTCACGAGTAAACAAGCTCATGAATTCTATGGAAGTAAAAGCCATTTTCCCTCCTAATATGAAGTTCCTATGGGATGTAAAACCATTCATTGCAGATGATGGAAATGAGTTTTTGGCTTTATACCCGATTAAAAAAGGTAGAAGAGGCGAAGCGCAATTAGCCGGTGATGTGATCAAGAACGCCAGGCAGGATTTTGATGAAAGAGGCAGGGTTGCGGTGAGTATGTCAATGAACAGCTTCGGAGCTAAAAAATGGAGAAAGCTGACCCGGGAAAATATAGGTAGAAGGTTTGCTATAGCGCTGGATAATTATGTTTACTCCGCTCCGGTAATCCAGAGTGAAATACCAAACGGACAATCCGTTATTTCAGGAAATTTTACGCTTGAAGAAGCCAAAGACCTCGCTAACGTGTTAAATGCAGGTAAGCTAAAAACACCAACTACAATTGTACAAGAGGCGGTGGTAGGCCCTTCATTGGGTAAAGAAGCAATTCAGCAAGGTATTATTAGTATCATAGCCGGTCTTTGTTTGGTTGTGTTGTTTATGATGCTTTATTATAATTCAGGAGGCTTTGTAGCAGACATCGCCTTGTTGATCAACGTTTTCTTTATCCTGGGGATCTTATCACAGCCTTTTTTTGATGCATCACTCACCTTACCCGGGATAGCAGGAATTGTCTTGACCATTGGCATGTCCATTGACGCCAACGTGCTGATCTTTGAAAGGATACGCGAAGAGCTGAAAAACGGAAAAGCAATGGTAAATGCCATAGCTGACGGTTACAATCGGGCTTATACTGCCATAATAGATTCAAACGTAACTACATTCCTGACTGCTTTTATATTATATAAATTTGGTTCTGGTATTATACAAGGCTTTGCCGTAACATTGATGATAGGTATTATTTGCTCATTTTTCTCCGCAGTTTTTATTACCCGGTTGATAATTGAATGGATGGCGAAGACAAAAAATGAGAAGCTGTTATTTTTTTCTACCTTCATCTCGGCCAGGTTATTTCAAAATTTAGACTTCAATATCATCAGTCGCAGAAAATTAGCTTATTTTCTTTCCGGAACCTTGATCCTGGTAGGGATTATAAGCATTGTAACCCAAAAAGGGCTGAACCTGGGCGTAGATTTTAAAGGAGGCAGGTCTTATATCGTAAGATTTGACCAACCGGTGATCGCCTCAAAGGTTAAAGCTGCAATATTGGATGACTTCGAAAATGCAGGCACTGAAGTAAAAACCTTTGACGCAACCAACCAGTTGAAGATCACTACAAGCTACTTAGTGGAAGATGAATCAACAGAAACCGATGAGAAGGTGAAAGTTGCATTGATGAGTGGTTTGAACCGATACAGCGACAATAAACCTGAAATATTGGCTTCCTCTAAAGTAGGGGCAACCATTGCTGATGATATTAAAAATGATGCACAAACCTCCGTTATATATGCGCTCATAGCGATATTCTTATACATCCTGGTACGTTTCAGAAAATGGCAATTCGGGCTTGGAGCTTTGGCCGCATTATTTCATGACATGTTGATTGTGATATCCATGATATCAATCGTACGCCTGTTTGGGATAGACTATGAAGTTGACCAGGTGCTCATAGCAGCAATGCTCACCGTGATCGGTTATTCAATCAATGATACGGTGGTGGTGTTTGACAGGGTCAGGGAGTTTCTTAGAGAGAATCCCAGGGCAGATATAGAGATCACATTAAACAGGGCAATAAACAAAACCCTCAGCAGGACGGTGGTGACCTCTTTCACTACATTGACAGTAGTAGTTGTACTGTTCTTGTTTGGAGGCGAGGTGATGAGGGGTTTCTCCTTTGCCTTGATGGTAGGAATTATTGTTGGTACTTATTCTTCGATCTTCATTGCTACGCCATTGGTGCTGGATACTACAAGGAAGAAATTAGCAAGTGTTTTTGAGAAAAAGGAAAAGGTGGGAGTAAGATAGTAGCTCGGATTGGGTTTCCGGGCGGCTGGTGGGTTGGGGCAGCTTTTGGATTTGTGGGCAAAGATGATAATGACTATAACTATGACGAAGTAGGAATGACGAATGACGAAGTACGAATGATCCCGAGTACTCGGGATACTTCGTCATTCGTACTTCGTATTTCATTAGATTGCATTTTAGAATCTATATTATTAACTTTACATTTTTAATTTTCACTATGAAAACACTAATTGTAAATGTTCCGGATAAAAAAGAAAACTATTTAAGGAGTTTATTAAAAAAACACCGCTTTAAATCGCGTGTATTACCGCAAGAAGAAGACGAAGACCTGATGGCTAAATGGATTGATGAAGGAATGGAAAGCGAAGAAGTTCCAATAGAAAAAATTTACGAATACATGAGAAAAAATGGAGTTGATTGTTAACGGTCAATTTTACAGGGACATTTCAAATTACACAAATTGTAAGTTACAATAGTACAATCAGAGTCTCCCGGAAATCCTAAATTCAAACATTTTACTATCTTAAAAAGGGGACTCTGATGGGACTCTCTAAAAAATATTAGAATATGTTTTTCAGGAGGAACTATAGTAGTTCGCACAATATTACGAAATGAAAAGTTGGCTATTGAAAATATAAATAAAACACTTGTATATAATCATAGCCAACTAGACAACTATAACTATGACGAATGACGAATGACGAATTCGTACTTCGTCATTCGTACTTCGTATTTCATTAGATTGCATTTTAGAATTTATATTATTAACTTTACATTTTTAATTTCCACCCTTAAATTATAAATATTATGAAAAAGCTAATCCTTTACTCGTCAATTTGCAGTTTGGCTCTATGCGCCATGCTCTATGCGCCATGCGCATACGCCCAGGTCGTTGAAAAATGGAAAGTGATCTATGACGGAGGCGCTGGAGATAGGGGAGCTGATATGGTTGTTGATGATTCGGCAAATGTGTATGTAACCGGATATAGCCAGGATGGAGGGGGACTCTCTGATTATTATACGGTGAAATACGATAGTAACGGGGTAGAGCTATGGTCTGCGACCTATGTCCTGGTTGTAGGTAATGATTATGCCCAGGCCATAGCCATTGATGCTGCAGGAAATGTGTATGTAACCGGATATAGTAATAACGGTGGTGGTAGTGATGAATATTTAACCATAAAATACAATGCCAGCGGAGGGCAGTTATGGGCAGTGACCTTTAATAATTTTGCTAATCAACGTGCACAAGACATAGTCGTTGATGCTGCAGGGAGTATTTATGTAACGGGAGATGGCGGGCCCATCGGCAGTACTGATTATATCACTGTAAAATACAATCCTGACGGTACTCAGGCATGGTGGCATCAATATAACGGACCCGGGAATGGAAATGATTACGCCCGTGCCATTGTTGTAGATGATATTACCGGGACTGGCGTTTATGTAACCGGAAGTGGTCTGGCAGGAGTAGGCGATGATTTTATAACTATAAATATTCTTCCTTCGGGCACTTTTGGTTGGGGGCAATTCTATAATGGGATTGGTAACGGCAATGATGTTGCACGTGCCATTGCCATAGATGCCACAGGGGTGTATGTAACCGGGGAGAGCGAATTTGCACCTGGAAACTATGATTATGTCACTATAAAATACGATTTTACCGGAGTGCAGCTATGGACTACACCCTATGACGGTGGATTGGGAGGTAATGATAGAGGAAGGGCCATCGCTTTGGATGGTTCAGGGAATGTGTATGTAACCGGGTTCAGCAGTAATGGCGCCAATGATGATATTGTAACTGTAAAGTACAATAACACCGGCACCGAGCTATGGCCTGCTGTCTATGATGGAGGCAGCGATGATATCGGAGAAGCCATTGCAGTAGATGCTTCAGGCAATGTGTATGTAACCGGAAAAAGTGGTATTCCCGGCATTTTTGATTATACCACTATAAAGTACAATACCAGCGGTGTGCAGCAATGGGATACGGTTTATGGGAATCCGATTTTTGACGATTTAGCAACAGCGATAGCTGTGGATAATTCAGGCAATGTGTATGTAACCGGCTATAGCCGCAACAGTGTCCCCAATGATGATATTGCCACCATCAAATATTGCGATAACATACCGGTGGCATCGGTAGTTGCAGATCTGGATACTATTTGCACCGGATTTGTTGCAACCTTAACTGCTTCAGGAGGTACTAACTATCAATGGAGTACCGGAGATGCAGCAGCAATCATCACTGTAGTTCCACCCCTCACAACTACCTACTGGGTGATCGTTTCCAATAGCTGTTCTTCAGATACGGCTTATGTGACCATTACTGTAAATCCACTACCTCTAGCCATCATCACAGCAAGCAGCCCAACAACCTTCTGTGCCGGAGACAGTGTGGATTTATTATCAGTAGATACCGCTGGTATTGCCAACTATGACTGGTTGTTAAATGGTGTAGCCACAGGCGCAACAGGCTGGACCTATAATGCACTTATGGGTGGAGATTATCAGGTGGTGGTTTGGAATACTTTTGGTTGTTATGACACATCAGCAGCTATTACAGTTACCGTTAATCCGCTGCCTACAGCCAATATCACAGCAAGCGGACCGACAACATTTTGTCAGGGTAATAGCGTCACTTTAACATCTGACCCTGCTGCCGGTTATTCATGGAACACAGGAGCTGCAACTCAAAGCATCACCGTCAGTGTCGGTGGAGTTTATTCCGTAACGGTAACCGATGGAAACGGTTGCAGCGGAACTTCTGCTGCAACCTCAGTAGTAGTAAATCCTCTCCCAACTGTAAATCTGGGATCAGATACCACCCTCTGCACCGGAGGCACCTTTATCCTTGATGCAGGAAATGTGGGTTCTACATATCTATGGTCAACCATTGAAATTACACAAACAATAGTTGTAAGTACTTCAGGCACTTATTGGGTAGAAGTAATTGATGCAAATAGCTGTCTGAACATAGACAGCATCATTTTAACAATAAATCCTCTCCCTATAGTAGATGCAGGAGTTGATATTTCAATTTGCAATGACGGAAGCACAGTGATTTTAGGCGGCTCACCAACAGCATCGGGAACAAGTCCATTGACATACAATTGGTCTCCAGGGATTAATTTGGATAACCTTATAGCAGCCAACCCGGTTTTCACTCCTCTTAGTGTGGGGATCACACAATTTGAAGTAATTGTAACAGATGGAAATGGCTGTATTGACACAGCCACAATCCTAATTACCATCAATAATTTGCCAATAGTCAATCTTGGCTCTGATACCACCATCTGCACCGGAGGCACGCTTATCCTTAATGCTAGCAATACCGGTTCTGCTTATGTATGGCAGGATGCCTCTACCAATCAAACCTACAACGTCATATCCTCCGGCACTTATTCTGTACAAGTAACCGATCCGGGTGGCTGCACAGCAAGCGATACGATCACGATCAGCCTCTCACCTGCTATGACTACCGGCATCACTGCCATTCCTGAAAACAACTGCCAGGGAGATGGCATTGCGATCTTGACTGTTACAGGAGGAACCTTGCCTTATACTTTCCTTTGGTCTAACGGAGCCATCACGCAAAACCTTTCAGGACTTTCAGCAGGCACGTATATTGTGACTGTCACAGATTCCAATGACTGTACAGCTATAGATACAGCAGCGATAGGAGGCGCTTTACCTCCCACTACGAGCATCTCCTCTATTGCTGAAACCGGCTGCGGAAATAACGATGGTACAGCAGTTCTATCTGTTTTTGGAGGCGTTGCTCCCTATACTTTCAGTTGGTCTAATGGGGCTACAACCCAAAATATTGCCGGGCTTGCATCAGGAACTTACACCGTGATTGTAACCGATGCAAATACTTGTTTGGCTTTCGATACGGCTGTCATTGGCTCACCACCGCTGCCATCTGTAAGCATTACCGGTTTTGATGAAGGCGCTTGCGATGCCAATAACGGTATAGCTGTAATGACCGCTTCAGGAGGTACATCACCCTACACTTATAGCTGGTCAAACGGGGCAACTACACTATCCATCACAGGACTAACTCCGGGTATCTATGTTGGAACTGTCACCGATAACCTTGGCTGCTCCGCAAGCGATGCCGTCACCATCAATGAAGCGCCAGGCCCCTCCGTTACCCTCACAGGCATAGATGAAGGCAGTTGTGGCGCTGGCAATGGTACAGTAATTTCCTCTGCCTCCGGAGGAACTTCGCCTTATACTTATCTTTGGTCAACAGGTGCCACTACTGTCAATATCACCTTGCTTTCATCCGGTACCTATTCTTTAACAGTAACTGATTCAATTAACTGTACAGTTAGCGACAGCGTTACACTGCAAGAGCCGGCCACTTTCACTTTATCAATAAGCGCAACTACAAATGCCACATGCGGTACAAACGATGGCAGCGCTACAGTCACCATTACCGGTGGTACGCCACCCTTCACTTATTCGTGGTCAAGCGGTGACACACTTGCTACGGCTGATAGCTTGATTGCAGGTATTTATATTATTACAGTTACAGATGCCACCGGCTGCTCTAATTTTGCTGTTGCCACTATCAGCAATGTTGGGGGTGCAACAATTACTACTACTTTGGTGACTAACGTAAGCTGTTTTGGCGGTTCAGACGGAGCTATCAATATTACCGTAACAGGCGGCATCGCTCCTTATACTTATAGCTGGTCTGATGGAAACACCTCCCAGGACATCAGCAGTCTTGCTGCCGGGCCTTATGAAGTGAATGTTACCGATAACAGCGGTTGTGTTTCTACCAAAAGTATCTTAGTCACTCAACCGGCAGCTTTGAGTCTGACTGTTTCAGAAACAGCCGCAATTTGCGATAGCGCTGATGGGAGCGCAACGGTTAGTGTTGCAGGAGGAACAGGTCTCTACACATTTAGCTGGGCAACAACTGGCGGGACCGATAGCACAGAAACCGGTCTGACAGCCGGCATTTATACCGTTACTGTTTCTGACGCCAACGGATGTACCGATTCCATTACAGCAGCTATTAGCAATTTCGGAGGACCGGCCATTGTAGTTGACCTCATAGAAAATGCAGATTGCGGTGCGGAAATTGGAGCTATTTATATTACCGTATCAGGTGGTACAGAACCCTACGCTTACCTGTGGTCAAGTGGCGATACGACACAGGATATTACAGGCTTGCCTGCAGGTATCTATGATGTGACAGTGACGGACTCAACCAACTGCCTCTCCACAGAGAGTTTTGAAATAACAGGAGCTCAGCCGCCACTCGAAACAATCTGCCTTGTCACCGTTGACAGCGCCACAGGCAAGAACCTTATCGTTTGGGAGAAAAATCAGACAACCCTGGTGAAATCATATAATATCTACAAAGAAAGTTCTCAGATAAATGTTTATTACCTGATAGGCAACATGCCTGTTGACAGCGTTAGCGTATTTGTGGATACCTTGTCAGACCCAAAGCTCAGGTCATGGAGGTACAAGATGCAGGTGGTAGATTCATGCGATAATGAATCGGATTTAAGTGCAGACCATAAGACGATGCACCTGAATATAAATTTAGGAATACCCCCTGCAATAAACCTGATATGGGATCATTATGAAGGTTTCCCATTTGCTACCTATTATGTTACCAGGTACACCGTATCAACCGGCTGGGTAACCTTAGATTCGCTGGCAAGCAACCTTACTTCCTATACCGATCCTACACCGCCCAATGAAGACCTCTATTACGTTGTTGAGGTAAAGCATCCTACAGGCTGTGATCCTAATCTGAGTAAAGTATTAACCTACAATTCTGCCAGGTCAAATGTATCCAACAGGCTATTGCCTACCGGCATTGATCAGTTTCGAGTTTCGAGTTTCGAGTTTCGAATTTTTCCCAATCCATATTCGGGTGTGACTCAGATAAGCTATACTTTACCTGAAAAAGCAGATGTGCTCTTAGAAGTATTTAATGTTTTGGGCAAAAAGATAGAAGTATTGGCTAACGGGGAACAAAAAAGCGGAGCGTATCAATATAGCTTCAGTGCAAAGGAGCTGGGTTATTCATCCGGGGTTTATATCCTGAAGCTTATTGCAGGGGAAGATGTATACACTAAGCAGTTGATAGAATTTTAACCTTTTAACCTTTAACCAATTTGCTTATTATGAAAACAAAAATTACTTCCGTAAAAGCGCTTTTTGTAAGCGCTGCATTGTTTGTGCAGTTTGGTTTGAATGCACAACAACAAATCCCAGTTAAAATACAACAAGCAAATTTTGACAATCAGAAATTGCTGTATAAAAATTCTAAATCATTACCTAAGACTAAAATTACCGGTAAGAAATTTTATAATGCATCAAAATTTACCGGTTCGTCTCTATCTAAAATTTTGATGGTTCCCATCTTCACTGAAGATTTTGACAGCGTAGCTATTCCTACAATACCTAGCACTTGGTCAAATATTGCTAATTTACCTCTTGGTGGAGTGTGGCAGGCAGGATTCAGCACTGCTGATGGAACTACTTTATCATCTCCAACCGGAGCAAATGGTTTTGCTTTTTTTGATTCTGATGGTTATGCTGGTGACGGAAACGCTGAAAATGCTGATTTGATAACACCCATGATTGACGCTTCTACGCTTCCTTCGGTTAGTTTGTCTTTTAGCCATTATTTCCGAGCTGGGTTTGGTGGCAATGCGGAAGTATTTGTTAGTAATAATGGGGGAACTACTTATACCTCAGTGGCAAGCTGGTTTGCTACATCAACTCCTAATGCTCAATCAGAAAATATTGATATTTCGCTCATTGCAGCTGGAAATGATAGTATCATGATCAAATTTCATTGGACGGGAGACTGGTCATGGTATTGGTTAATAGATGATATCGTAGTGGATATAAACCTTGCTAACGAACTTGTTTTAAATTCAATATTTTCTACTTCTTATTCTTTAATACCTTTAACTCAAGCTTTCCCTATAACTTTTGAAGGCAGAGTCGCTAATACTGGTATTAACTCCCAACCTAACGTTACACTTAATGCTAATGTTACAGGTGCCGGTACCTTTTCCGGAAATAGTACACCACTTACATTAATATCGGGAGTAGATTCACTTTTAACTGTAGCTACTACTTATACTCCTTCAGTGATTGGCAGCTACACAGTGAATTTCGCTGTAAGTTCGGATTCCACAGATGATAATCCTTCAAATGACACCCTTTCGGAAAACTTTGATGTATCAGATACCGTTTTTGCAAGGGATAATGGCATTTTACCGGCTGGCGGCATATGGCTTGGCGCTGGAAATCGTTATGAATATGGTAATTTTTTCCAGGTGAGTAATACACAGGATGTTACTTCTGTTACCTTTTCTCTTCATCCTGCTTCTGATTCAGGGGCTACAATGAAAGCCAAAATCTATGGCCTGCCCGGATTCACACTTATAGATTCCTCTGCCGTTTATACGGTTAATGCTGTGACTGATGTTAATGCCTTTACTACTTTACCATTGTTGAATGCACCAATAAACCTGATAGCGGGTGATTATCTTGTTGTTCTTGCTACAACTAATGGCGCTATGAATTTTGTGGTATCTACGGGAAGTGATCTTTTCCAGCCTAACGGTTCAACACTAATGCAGGATACGGACGGTGCACTTGGCCCTGCTGGTACATGGTATCTTTCTCTTTCAACGCCTTTTGTTAGGTTAAATTTTGCACCACCACCACCACCTGCTTGTTCAGCAAATTTCAGTTTCTTTACTGATACGACTTTGACCGTCTCATTTATCGATTCCTCTACAACATCCAATCCGCCTTTGAGCCGGTCATGGGATTTTGGAGATGGAGGTCCTGTGGATATCACTCCAAGTCCCGCTCATACCTATGGTGCAGCGGGAAGCTACTATGTATGCTTAACCATTCTTGATAATGTTGTTTGCTCTAACACAATTTGTGATAGCGTTACCGTTCCTGCTCCACCACCACCTGGCTGTACGGCAGGCATTAGTAGTTTTACAGATGTACTTTGTTTCGGTGCCTGTGACGGCTCTGCTACAGTGAGTGCTTCCGGAGGCATCCTTCCTTATACTTATTCGTGGGCACCAACTGGAGGAATAAACCCCACGGCAATCGGACTTTGCGGAGGAACAACCCATACAGTGACTGTTACAGATGCCGCTGGCAATAGCTGCACTGCGAGCCAAGCTATCACCGAACCCCCTGACATTGTCATCATCTCAGAAACACCAACAGACATCACTGCCTGCGGTGCAAATGACGGAACAATCACAATAACAGCAATCGGAGGTACGGGCACATTGAGTTATTCCATAGATGGCGGAGTTATTTTTCCGAATACTACGGGAAATTTTACCGGCTTGAGTGCTGGCACTTATACTGTAGTAGTACAAGATGCAAACGGATGTATTGTAACAGGCAGTATATTAACTATCAGCGAGCCGGGTGCACCGCCAGCGCCAGCAGCAGGAACAAATGCAACCTATTGCCAGGGAGATGCAATGGCTGACCTAACGGCAACAGGGTCAGGTGGAACACTTACCTGGTATGATGATGCAGGATTGACAAATGTAGTAGGAACTGGTGCGACTTTCTCTCCGCCATCAACAGTGGGAACAATTACTTATTATGTCACTGAAACTGTAAGCGGATGTCAAAGTCCTGCCAACTCTGTGGTTATAACGGTAAATCCTCTCCCAACAGTAAATCTGGGATCAGACACAACGATTTGCAATGGTTGTTCAATAACACTTGATGCAGGGGCTGGCTTTACAAGCTATGGCTGGTCAACCGGAGAGAGCACCCAAATTATAAATGTCGATTCGGCAGGCACTTATATAGTTCAAGTTACTGATACAAATGGATGTACTGCTGCCGATACTATTATTATTGATTTAGATTTACCACTATGCATTATTACTGCCGGCATTGCCGGCACGGATGCGAGCTGTGTTGGCAATTGTGATGGAGAAGCCAATCTGACAGTTACAAACGGCACAACGCCCTATACTTTTAACTGGTCCAATGGAGCAGTTACTGAAGATCTGATAAACTTATGTGCAGACACTTATACTGTTACTGTTACCGATTCCAACGGATGCACCGCCTCTGACAGTGTTACCATTTCATCCTCTAATACCTTAACAGCCGTCATAACAGGAGTAACGCCTGCTTCATGTCTCGCAAAATGTGATGGAATTGCCTCTGCCTTTGCAACAGGAGGTACACAACCTTACACTTACCTCTGGAATAACCCATCGGCACAGACAAATTCCATTGCAAATAACTTATGTGCAGGTACGTATATTGTAACAGTGACCGATGCCGCTGGATGCCCGGATACTGCAAGTGTTACGGTTAATTCAAACCCTGAAATGATACTGAATATAACTATAACAAATGCCACTTGCGGTAATACAGATGGAAGTGCATCAGTTGTTGTCAGCAACGGAACGCCTACCTATATCTATTCATGGTCGAGTGGAGATACGCTCTCATTTGCCGATAGTTTGGCATCTGGTTTTTATATCGTAACAGTGACCGATGCCGTTGGATGTTCTAATTTTGCCAACGTCACCATCAGCGATGCAAACGGGCCTACCATTACTGTCGTTACGTCAACAGATGTGACATGCAATGGAGGTTCAGATGGAGTTATCGGTATCAATGTAACCGATGGCACACCTCCATACACTTTGCAGTGGTCAAACGGAAGTTCGGGGGATTTCATTTTTAATCTGCCCGCAGGACCTTATGAGATAAATGTTACAGATGCCAATGGCTGTGTTGCAACGCAAAGTATTGCAATTACAGAGCCCGATGCTCTATCCCTAACGATAAGCACGATAGACGCCACTTGTGGCAATACAGATGGAAGCGCTACGGTGAACGTGGGCGGAGGAACGGGCGCTTACACTTATCAATGGGGTGCCGGAACGGGTTTTCAGACCACTGCAACTGCAACGGGATTGGGAGCAGGTGTGTATAACGTAACCGTTACAGATGCAAGCGGATGTATTGACTCTGCTGCTGTTGCAGTCAGTAATATAAACGGCCCCCTCATTACCGTGGATTCAATCATTGATATCAGTTGTGATAATCCCTCAGGCGGGTCAATATATATCACCGTAACAGGAGGATATACGCCCTATACTTATTTATGGTCAAATAACGATATAACCCAGGACCTGCTCAACATCCAGGGAGGAATATATGATGTAACCGTAACAGATACGAGCGGATGTGTCGCAACAGCGAGTATGGAAATATTAGGCGTCCTACCCACCGGAGATTCCATTTGTGTCGTTACGGTGGATAGTGCGAGTGGTAAAAACCTCATCGTTTGGGAGAAGACGACGGGGGCCAATATTAAATCATACAATATTTATAAAGAGAGCACACAAGCCGGGGTTTATTTCCTCATAGGCGCTGTGCCGTTTAATGCTCTTAGCGCTTTCACCGATTCATTATCCAATCCCGTCATAAGGTCGTGGAGGTATAAAATAGCTGCAGTGGATTCCTGCGATAATGAATCCGAATTGAGCAAAGAGCACAAGACGACGCACCTCACCATAAATATGGGAATAAATAACACCATCAATTTGATATGGGATCATTACCAGGGGTTCGATTTTGGCACTTATTATATTCATAGATACACAACATCAACCGGTTGGGAAGAAATAGATTCTATGGCGAGCAACCTCACCTCATGGACAGACCCTTTACCTCCTAATGAAGACCTCTATTACGTTGTTGTGGTAAAGCATCCTACGGGCTGTGATCCTAATCTGAGTAAAGTATTAACCTACAATTCTGCCAGGTCAAATGTATCCAACAGGCTATTGCCTACCGGCATTGATCAGTTTCGAGTTTCGAGTTTCGAGTTTCGAATTTTTCCCAATCCATATTCGGGTGTGACTCAGATAAGCTATACTTTACCTGAAAAAGCAGATGTGCTCTTAGAAGTATTTAATGTTTTGGGCAAAAAGATAGAAGTATTGGCTAACGGGGAACAAAAAAGCGGAGCGTATCAATATAGCTTCAGTGCAAAGGAGCTGGGTTATTCATCCGGGATTTATATCCTGAAGCTTATTGCAGGGGAAGATGTATACACTAAGCAGTTGATAGAATTTTAAAAAATTATTGGAAATAAGATCATGAGCGAAGGATAATCATTTCAATATTAGAATATGTTTTTCAGGAGGAACTATAGTAGTTCGCACAATATTAAAGTAACAGCATGTTGATTCCCCAGAGTACCCGGGGGAATCAATTGTCAACTGCGAACTTCTTTAGCTCCTGATAAACTTTATGAACCGGTAACCCCATCACATTGAAATAGGAGCCATTAATTTTTTCTATACCGATCAACCCGATCCATTCCTGGATACCATAGCCTCCTGCTTTGTCAAAAGGCTTATAATTTTCTATATAATAATTGATCTCAGCCTCTTTTATTTCCCTGAACCAGACTTCTGTTTTATCATAAAAGGAAATTTCTTTATCCCTACTCAATAAACACACCCCTGTTATCACTTCATGTTTAGACCCTGAGAGCTTTTTTAGCATTTCAAATGCTTCACTTTTGTTTCGTGGCTTCCCTAATATCTCATCATTCCCGCCTGCCTGGCTTGAGCTATCGTGTTGGCGGGCAGGTAAGCAAACAATCGTATCTGCCGCAATAACGATCTCTTTAGTGATCTCATCTTTTAAAGCTTTGGCTTTTGATTCCGCGAGATAAACAGCTACTTGTTCTATTTTAAGATGGGAAGGATAATCTTCATTTGAAGGTTTTGTTTTTACCACTAAATCAAATCCTGCTTCTTTTAATATTTGTTGTCTTCTTGGGGAATTGGAGGCGAGGATCAGAGGTCGGTTCAGGTTAAATTCCATAGGTTGATTTAATCTAACAAATGCGAAACTATTCCACTTCTCAACTTCGGCTCAAACCATGTAGATTTTGGAGGCATCACTTTACCTGAATCAGCGATATTGATGAGTTGTTTTATCGTAACAGGATATAATGCGAAAGCCACAGCCATTTCTCCACTATCTACGCGTTCTTCCAGTTCTTCCAATCCCCTGATACCGCCCACGAAGTCAATCCTTTCGTCAGTTCTAGGATCGTTAATATTTAAAATCGAAGATAAAATATTGTTTTGTAGTATGCTTACGTCTAAGGCGCCAGTAGGGTCATCATTCTTGTAAGTGCCATCCTTTGCAATTAAAGCGTACCATTTATGAGCTAAATACATCCCAAACTCATGATATTTTACAGGTTTTATCTGGGTTTTTTCAATGCGCTCTATAATAAAATACCCTGATATTTTTTTTAAGAACGCTTTTTCGGAGTAACCATTCAAATCTTTTACAATTCTGTTATAATCAATAATATTTAATTGGTTTGCAGGAAACAGAACGGTTAGAAAATAGTTGTATTCTTCATTTCCGGTATGGTCCGGATTAAGATTTTTTCTTTCATCGCTCACTTTATATGCGGAGGCTGCTCTGTGATGCCCGTCAGCGATGTAAGTGAAGGGTACTTTGGTTTTAAATAATTTGGTGATCTTATCTATAGTTGACTTGTCATTTATCACCCATACGGTGTGCTGAACAGCATCATCTGCGGTAAAATCGTATTCGGGTGTATTGTTGGAAATATAGTTATTGGTTAATTCGCCAATTTCGGAAACATCAGGATAGGTTAAAAATACAGGCCCTGTATGTACTCTGGTAGTTTTTATATGGTTTATCCTGTCCTGTTCTTTTGAAGGGCGTGTATGTTCATGTTTTTTGATGATGTTTTTCCTGTAATCTGCAATGCCTGAGCAGCAAAAAAGTCCAATTTGCCGATGCATACCCATAACCTGCTGATAAAGATAATAACATTCCTCTTTTTCCTGGAACAAGATGCTATCTGAGATAAACTTATCAAAGTTGTCTTTTGCTTTATCATATACAGCCTGATTGTGGGGATTTACATCTTCGGGCAGATCAACTTCCGATTTTATAATATGCAAAAAAGAGTAAGGATTTCCCTTAACCGCTACCCTTGCTTCAGCCGAGTTTAGTACATCGTAAGGTTTTGATGCTACCTTATGCACATGCTTTTTGATGGGTCTTACGCCTTTGAAGGGTTTTATAATAGCCATGTAAGAAAGTACGAAGTACGAAGTACGAAGTATGAAGTAGAAAATTTGTCATTCGTAAATCAAAATTATTTATTAAAAAACTCAATGATCTTATCAGCCAATTCCAACCCTATTCTTTCCTGTGCCTCAATAGTAGAAGCGCCAATATGTGGAGTCAATGACACTTTGGGGTGCTTCAGAAGTTCAGGTTTTGGTGTAGGTTCTTCTTCAAAAACATCAATCCCTGCATAAGCAACCTTGCCGTTATCCAATGCTTTTATCAGGGTGCTTTCATCTATACATCCACCCCTGGCACAGTTGATGATGTACACACCATTTTTCATTTTTTCAAATTCAGCCTTTCCAATCATGGGTTTTTCTCCCTTTTTAAAAGGAACATGCATAGAGATAAAGTCGCTTTCTTTTAATACTTGTTCCATACTTACAGTTTTCAAAGAAACAGAGATTTTTTCTTGGGCTATTTGAAGCTCAATATTCGTTTCATTTAGCATTATATCGCAGGCTAACACTTTCATTCCTATACCAAAAGCAATACCTGCTACTTCCTGGCCGATCCTTCCAAGTCCAATGATCCCAAGCATTTTACCACATAATTCGATTCCTTTGGAATATTGTTTCTTGAGTGATTTAAAGTCAGAAGAACCAAACAAGGGCATTTGCCTGTTAGAATCAGGTAAAAATCTTACAAGGCCAAACAGATGCGAAAATACCAATTCGGCAACAGATAAGGAAGACGCAGCAGGCGTATTGATAACTTCAATTCCTTTACTTCTTGCATATTCCACATCAATATTGTCCATTCCAACCCCTCCTCTGCCTATTAATTTCAGATCAGGACATGCGTCAATGATCTCTTTTCTGATCTGAGTGGCGCTGCGTACCAAAACCGCATCGTAGCTTTTCAGGGCATCTTCCAATTTATCCTGGGCGATATTATCTGTATCAATCTGAAAACCAGCTTCCTGTAATTTTGATTTCCCGGAGTCGTCTATGCCGTCATTTGCGAGTATTTTGTTCATATATGTTTTTTATTTATTCTTTATTTTTCCTGTTCAAATTTAGACCTCACTTACTTCATGTTTCCCAGCAAAAACCTTCATCACATCAACCAATACCTCAACGCTTTCAAGAGGCATAGCATTATATATAGAAGCTCTGAAACCGCCTACAGACCGATGCCCTTTTATTCCAATAATATCATGTTCGGCAGCGAGCGCCAGGAACTCTGATTCTAGATCAGGATTGTCCATAATGAAAGTGACATTCATTTTAGAACGGTCTTCTTTATTTGCTGTTCCTTTGAATAATGGGTTTTTGTCGATTTCTTCGTAAAGCAAATCAGCTTTTTCAATATTTTTTCTTTCCATTTCAGCTAACCCTCCCTGCTCTTTTAGCCACTTTAAGGTTTGTAAAGAGGCATAAATCGCAAATACGGGGGGCGTATTAAATAAAGAACCGCCTTCTATATGTGTTCTGTAATCCAGCATAGTTGGAATTTCCCGTTTCACTTTTCCTAAAATTTCATCTTTAACGATCACTAATGTAACTCCGGCTGGTCCCAGGTTCTTTTGAGCTCCTGCATAAATGAGCGCATATTTTGATACATCAACAGTACGGCTAAATATGTCTGATGAGAAGTCGGCAACTAATGGAATATTCACATTATAATCTTCATAGATCTGGGTGCCGAAAATGGTATTATTGGTGGTGATATGAAAATAGGCAGCATTTTCCGGCAGATCATACTGTTTGGGGATGTAGTTGTAATTTGAGTCGGAAGAAGATGCGACAACATTTACATTGCCGAAAAACTTAACCTCTTTGATGGCTTTTTTTGCCCATGAACCGGTCTCAAGATATGCTGCAGTTTGTCCCTCATCTAAAAGGTTATATGGGATCATGCAAAATTGCAGGCTTGCACCGCCTTGCAGGAACAAAACGGAATACCCGTCCGGCACATTGAGTAATTCTTTTATAAGCGTTGTAGCTTCTTCAATTATCCCGGTAAATTCTTTACTTCTATGAGAAATTTCGAGAATGGACAATCCGCTATTGTAAAGCTCATTCACAGCTTTTGCCGAATTTTCTATAGTGTAACCGGGCAAAAGCGAAGGACCCGGATTAAAATTGTATTTTTTCATAACAATATTAATTTTTTTTCGTAAACCCTGTTAAAGAAATATAAATAAATAGTGATATTAAACTGTTTTTGCTTATTCATTTTAGATAATCACTGTCTATATCTATTACTTTTTTAAACGGTGTAAAGATAGTATATTTTAAGCGATAATTTTATAATAGAATAATAAAATTCATTACAAATTTAATAACATGTATTTTCAGAGAAAAATCATTGTAATCCTAATCGTTAGTTTAACCCTATTTTTAACAGGTTGTGGTTTTAATAATAACGAAGAGAAAAAAATAGCACGGGAGTATGATGTAGAAAGCGTGGGAGATTTAATAGTATCAGTAGAAAATATCCCAGACCTGTCTAATCAAATAATTGAAAGTATTCTAAATTCTTTCCCATCACCTGTAGAAATATCTTACCTTCTTAAAGCTGTTGGTACTGGTTATTCTTATAATATTTTAAATCCTGCAGATAACAAAAATAAATATATAACAAGCTATAAGAAAGCTATAAATCTTGGTACTTATGGAGCAGATCTTGGCTATACAAACATATATGCACAGAGAAGAGATGTGATAGAGTACCTGAATCTTGTCTATGAACTTGCTAATGAAATTTCGATAGGTCATGTTTTTGACTTTAATTCAATCAAAAGGGTGGCTCTAAACAGTGAAAACTTAGATTCGTTATTATATATGACTACTGTAAATTACGAAAGGATGAATAAATATTTACGTGAGCAAGATCAATTAAAGTTAAGTGTCTTAATGCTTACCGGGGGTTGGTTAGAATCTATATACCTCTTATCACAGGTAGCTAAGCAAAGCGGTAATGATGAATTAAAAGAAAGGGTAGGTGAACAGAAAATAACCCTTGATAACATCATGCTGCTTTTATCTGTCTACCAGGTTGACCCTGATGTAAGAAAATTACTTAATAAATTTATGAAACTGAAAAATCTTTATGACCAGGTAGAGATCGTGTATCATTACGCTGAACCTGATTTTACGGAAGTAGATGGAAAGATGGCAGTAGTAGATAATAGTACAACGACTATAAATATCTCTGATGAGTTATTTATGCAGATCATTGAAATGATAGAGTCGATTCGTAGTGGGATTATCACATAATAGGAAAAATTATTTACTTTACCGTGTTTTATGACTTATTCTTCTTTTCTCCCTTCGTATTTTAAGGACCCTGTAGTTAACTATTACGCCAATAATAAATGTAAATAACCCTAACAGAAAAACTCCCAGATCAATGAACCATTGCAGAGGATCAATATGCAAAATTCTAACATTAAAAATAAAAAAACGAAAGGGGTTCCCAATCAACATATTGAGTTCAATACTCCAGGTTATTAAAACAAAAGAAGTTCCTAATAAAAAGCCATAGATTATTCTCCAGTTAGAATAGATTTTAGTTTTCTTTTTTTGGGGATACTTCATTGAACCATTGATCATTATCAAATATTCATTAATCCAATTTCTTACTTCAAGCTATTATCAGCAATCTTACAATTTAAAGTTCAAAATTCAAAATTTTGAACTATTAATCATCATTAAACCCAAATACTTTAATAAATTTATCAAATATAGTATTATTATGATATATCCCTGTGAATTTTTCTGCTCCAGGCCCATAAGCAAATACCGGTACCATCACTCCTGTATGATTAGTTGTAGTAAAAGTACCATTTACTGTTCCGGATAAAAAATCACCTCCATTTATTGCCAGTCCTCCGGTTTCATGGTCAGCAGTGATAACAACTAATGTTTGACCATCTTGCCGGGCAAAATCTAATACCAACCCAATTACTTTATCAAAATCCAGCATTTCATCAATAATATATTGAACATCGTTTGCATGGCCTCCCCAGTCTATTTGCGAGCCTTCTATCATTAAAAAGAATCCTTTTTCATTGTTATTCAATATATTGATCGCTGTCATTGCTGCTTTAGACAAATAGTCTCCCCTGCCTTCTGACATTTTAACTGGCTGGTCTTCAGCAATAAAACCTGCCAGTTTGTTGCTATCAATTTGAGCAATGGCATCAATATCAAAAAGAACCTGGTAACCTTTTACTTTTAAGCTATCAATTAAGTTTTTACCATCGCTTCTCTGGTTAAAATGTTTGCTGCCACCGCCAATAAATACATCTATATCTGTTTTTAAAAAATCTGCAGCAATTGCTTCATACATTTCTCTGTGTGGTTGATGAGCGATAAAAGCTGCCGGTGTCGCATGCGTGATGGAGCTTGTTGCTACCAACCCGGTAGCCAGGCCATGAGCTTCAGCTATTTCAAGGATCGTTGGTAATGGCTTACCATTTATGTCAACACCTATTGACAGATTATTGGTTTTTTTCCCGGTAGCAAATGCTGTTGCACTAGCGCCTGAGTCTGTAATATAATTATTTGCAGAATTGGTCTTAGACAATCCTATGTATTTGATCCGTTCTAAGTTAAGCGAACCTCTGTTTGCTGTCAGTCCGGCATAAATTTGGCTTAGCCCCATCCCATCACCAATTAAGAAAATAATATTTTTTGCCTGTTTGTTTGCTGGATTAGATTCAAATGCTGCCTGTTCATCACTTTTATTCCCGGGTATTCGGGGTATTTTTTTTGAATCTGTATTGCAAGAAAAGATGAAAATGCACAAGCACAGATAAAAAAGAAATTTAATGACTATTCGCTTTTTTGTGTCAGTACAATTATAATGCATGAATGCATGATTGCATGGATGCATACAACCATGCAACCATGCAATATTTACCATCTTGTGTAAATAAAGGGATAGGAATATTTTTTTTTTCATATTCTATTTAATCTGTAAATAAGCTGCCAAATCTCCACTTTCTTGCTTACATTTACTAATTAATAGAAAACTTTTTCCCAGGCAAGACTTTAACGATACCCTGAAATTCTAAATTCAACAAAAGCGAAGCTGTTTTACTTATAGGTAATTGCGTTTTTATGCTGAGATCATCAATCATCATTTCTCCCGCCTCTTTCAGCAATTCATAGATCTTTACTTCATCAGTTGTTAATTTTGATATATCAAACGAATAACTCAGATTATTAGTTCCCTTGTCCCGGTTATTACCAGGACCTGAGGAAAGTTTTTCTTGTTTTGTAACCCAGTTCATCACATATTTGATGTCTTCAATTGATGTTAGTAAATTTGCTCTATGCGATTTTATAAGATTGTTGCAGCCTTCTGAAAATTTCTCACCGATATTACCGGGTACAGCAAATACGTCTCTATTATAGCTATTGGCAATTTCGGCTGTGATGAGTGCTCCTCCTCTTTTTCCGGCTTCTATTACAATGATACAATCTGCCAATCCTGCGATAATGCGATTTCTTGTAGGAAAATGGGGCGCATCGGGTTTTTTACCAAAGGGATATTCTGTAAGAATGCCGCCATTTTCAAGCATTTTTACTACTGTGTTCCGGTGCACAGCAGGATAGATAATGTCTATGCCGCTTGCCATTACTCCCACTGTAGGAAGGTGATGATACAATGCACGTCTATGTGCAGTTATGTCAATACCGTAAGCTAAACCGCTTACAATCAGGGCATTGAATTGAGTAAATTCTTCTATTAATTCATTTACAATTCTTTTTCCATATTCTGTTGCCTGCCGTGTTCCTATTATACTAACAACTTTCGTATTATCCAGGTTTGTATTACCCTTAAAGTAAATTAACTCCGGGGCATCAATAATTTGTTTAAGCCTTTTTGGGTAACGTTGGTGAGTGTAAAATATCAGTTCTATATCATACTTCCTGGCAAAATTAATTTCTTTTTCTGCAAGTTTTAGCACATTTTGATTTAATATTACCTTTGCCAGGTGCTCCCCAATCCCTGGAATTTTTAATAATTTGCCTTTTGGTGTTTTGAATACTGCCTCAGCTGAACCGCAATAGCTTACTAATTGTTTGGTAAGCATATTTCCGATTCCTGAAAGCAAGCCTAGTGCAACTTCATATAACAACTTGTCATTCATCAAATAAACTGGTTACTGCTTGCCCCGCACATAACTTATGTGCGGGGCTTGCCAGATTCTGGTAACAAGGCTTAGATCGGTTGAATACGTAAAATTAAATGTTATTAATAATTTTTGTGTAATTTGATAAAAAAATCGGGTATTATGCCCTTTTTTACGATTCGGAAGGAAGTTTGATGGCGTTGCATTCTAATAGCTAGTTTATTAGATGTAAGATGTTTGATGTACGGATAAAGGATACACCGAATATTCCCATCAACCATTATCGGTTAGCTGTTAGCTGTTAATTTCAGTATAATAATGAAACTGTTGATCATGCGTTGCTCTTCATGCAACCCTTCAAAAAGCTGTTAGCTGTTAGCTGTTGGCTGTTAGCTAAAAGCCAAAAGCTAATAGCTAAAAGCTAACAGATTCCATTCCTCGTTCCCAAATTTTCAATCTTCTAAAGTTCTTCATTTTGATTTTGTGTTATCAAATCTATTGCTAACAGCTAACAGCTAATAGCTAAAAGCTAACAGCTATCCATCTAATGCCTTCTCTATATATTTATAAATTATGTTAGAATTAAAATTGCTCATTTCATCATCTTTTAAAGTTCTTTCCAAAGAACCTTTGTGATAAAAAATTACTTTACCTTTTTTATCTATTATTACATGAAGCGGAACGGTAACAATTTGCTTTAAAGCATCTTTATTCCATTGCTCACTATCAAAATTAGAGTACTTGTTAATAAGCTCTTGTTCATTAGTGATCTGTTGAAATTTAAAGATCACATCTTTATTTTTGAAAAAGTTGAAAACTTTTTCTTCATCTTCAGTGGTGATTGCGAGGAATTCTACTGGTTTCTCTTTATATTTATCAACTAAAGCATTAAGTTTTGGAATTTCTTTAATACAGGGAGCACACCATGTGCCCCAAAAGTTCAGTATAACTACTTTACCTTGTAGGCTGCTCAGCAAGGTCTTTTTCCCTTTAGGATTGACAAAATAAAAATCAATGGCATCTTGGGCGAAAACAAAGTGAGCATATATGGCAATTAAAATTGAGAATATACTTTTTTTCATTTTGTAAATATAAGAATTTTTATTTATTTCTATGAATTCTAAAAAAATTATATTTTCTTTGGGATATATTTTTAGACTAATAACAAATTAAAAATGAAAAATAAATTATTTTGGGCGGTTATTATAATCTTTTTTTCCTGTGAATCGGAACACAAAGAAAAGGAAAAAATAGCGAAAGAAACTATTATTGACACATTAGCCCACGTAAAAAAGTCAATAGCAGATAGTTTGGTTAACATTGAATTGACGATTACGAGGAGTACCGAAGTAACGGAAGATAAGCCCTTCCCGGATCCTCTTTTTTTACAGAAAATCAAACAAAAGGAAGAAGAACTTTTTAATTTTAAAAAAGAACTTGAAATAATTGCTCTTACGTTGGATAACAGGGAGAAAGAACTCAATGCCAGAGAAAATAAATTAAGCAGTAAAGAATTGGAAATTAGGGTTCAGTTAGATAGTATTAAAGAGACAAAACAAAACATTTTTCAAAAAAATGTGACGCCTGAACCTAGTGAACAAGAGATTGATTTGTTAGAAGCGCAAAGAAATGACTTTGGAGAACAAATGAAATTTTTTGAAGAAAAGAAAAAGATGTTTGAGCAGGAGCAAGCTCAGTTTTTAAAGGTAAAAGAAGAATTTAATTCGAGGCTAAGACAGTTTGAGGAAACTCAATCTGCCGACAAAACTATAGCAGCAGCAGGAGAAGAGGGAGAAGAAGTGGTAGAAGGAGCAGTAGGAGAAGAGAGAGAAGATGTGGTAGAAGGAGCAGCGGGAGAAGAGAGAGAAAAAGTGGCAGAAGCAGAAGAAAAAACAGCGGAAGAAAAAATAGAGTTGCCTGAGGCTGAAAAAAAATGGGTCATCTATAATACCACCAACTCCGGACTTCCAGACAATTATATCAGAGCAATTACAATAGATGGAAAAGGTAATAAATGGATCGGAACCAGCAGGGGGCTGGTTCAGTTTGACGGTAAAGATTTTACCGTTTATAATACATTGAATTGTGAGCTTCCTGACGAATATGTAAATGCAATAGCCATAGACAAAAGTGAAAAGGTGTGGATCGCAACCGATGATGGCATTGCCAGGTTTGACCCAGATGGGGAAATAGAAAAAATGTGGACAATTTATCAAAAATCAAATCCATCTGCACAGGATTATGTGTATAATCCTGTCAAATCTGTTACAATAGATGAAAAAGGAATAAAATGGTTTGGGTCTGAAGCAGGATTAATGAAGTTTGTTCAGGGTGATAGCGAGGGATCCCCTGATAAGTGGAAGATTTATAATACTTCAAATTCAAGCATACCTGATGATGAAATTGGGTCAGTCACGATTGATAAACAAGGACTTAAATGGATTGGAACTTATTATGGAGGATTAGCAAGTTTTGATGAAGTAAAATGCACTGTTTATAACCAGGAAAATTCCGGTTTACCTACCCAGGGCGGTGTAGGAATTATCGCAATTGATACTATTGGTAATAAGTGGGTTGCAACAGGTAATGGATTGGTGAAATTAAAGGCAGATGGACAGCCAGGTGAGAAATGTATTGTATATAATAAATTAAATTCAGGATTGCCCATCAACTCAATTGGTGCGCTTGCCTTTGACAAAGGTGGAAATCTATGGATCGGTACATGGGGTGGGGGATTGGTGAAATATGATGGTACCAACTGGAAGGTCTATGATCAATCAAATTCACAGCTTCCACATAATAAGATATGGTCAATATTAATTGATGAAAACGATTATAAATGGATTGGAACTTTGTCGGGTGGGTTGGCAGTTTTTAAATGAAAATAAAAGTAAATCCAAAGACAAAGAAAATTTAAAATGAAAAAAACTGCCTCCCTATTTTTACTTTTTACTTTTTACTTAAAAGCAACGGACAGGAGGATATGAGAATTGGCAATAGAAATTGCTGATAAACTATACGAAATTATTGTAGCACGAAATTTATTTCGTGGTAAAATTATATATCCCGCGATATAAATATCGCGCTACAGTTCAGAAACTCCTGACTTCTCGTAATCTGTGTTTACAGTTTCGGACAAGGGATAACCATTTCCTTGAATTTAGGCTTCTTTGCCCTACTGTAGCCATAAAGCATGAATTCGTAAATAATTGCAATTTCAAAGGAGCCGGTAGTAGTAGAGCTAAGTTTTGAAATTGTAAGATCGTAACTAAATCCTATGATCAGGTCATTATCAAATCCCAGCAGATTTTCTTCTTTAATTCCTCCCATGAAAACAAGTGCATCATGGTGCACATCCTTTTCAGCATCTTTTTTAATAGCCGGAAGCCCCCTGTACCAAACTCCAAACATAACAGGACGATAATTCCAATAGATCCCTAGATCTAACTGGTCAAATTTTCCCTGCATCTTGTAATTGATTGCCGGGGAAATACTTTGGCTATTCTTCTTCCTGGCTATAATACTGCCTATTGGTATTTTAGCGCCTGCATGGAAGGTTGTTTTCAATGGTAAAACACTTTTAGTTTCCACGAAAGATTGATTGGGCAGGGTTAGATGATTCGCTGAAATACCAAACCAATAATTAATAGCATTATCCCTGGTAAAATTTGAATACGTCAATCCTCCGGCAGAAAAATCAAAGTATCTTATCTTATCACTACCTCGGTCTTCTTGTGTAAGAGGAGAGATTGTGCCACCAACGCCAAATTGATCTCTAAACGTGAGCAAGCTAAAATCATAACTTCTAAACGTGTATGAAAAATTCAATCCACCCCTTGCATACCAATGCCGGGCAATTGGTAGCATGTATGAATACAGAAAACCCAGATTGGTTTGGCTCTGTAACTTTACACTTTTACCAATGCCTATAGCATCGTACCATTGCTTGTCAACTCCTGCGTAACTCCTTGTAGCCAAAAATCCAAAACCACTTTTCCATTTTCTGACATTAATATCCAGTGAGACGGCCCTTGAATCAAAACGGTTTACATTTTTTTTCCATTGATTTCTGGCATTGACGACCAACCTTGCGAAAGGTGTTGTGCCTGTAAGTGCAGGGTTCAGGTATAGGGGAGCTGCATAGAACTGGGAAAATTGCGGATCCTGAGAAAAACAGTTGATCCAGATACTCGGGAACAGTTGACAGTTGACAAAGAAGAAAAAACATGCAATTGACAACCGGAAATGGGCTATATGTTGTAAAAGTCGTTTCATTTTTAAATTGTTATATTGTTTACTATCAATATTCAATTGTCTATTGTCTACTGTCTATTGTCTACTGTCTACTGTCTACTGCGTACTATTGCTCATCAGGTACTCCGCTCTGCCACGGCTTAAGTTCATAATCTTTAACAATTTCTTTATATGAATTTTCCCCCTCTAATACAAAGTTTGAATGATAGGGTTTGTACCCTTTCACTAATATTGTCATTTCAAAAACCTTTCCGGGAGGTATTACCAGCATATATTGTCCCGTTGAAGAATTCGAATGATAAATTCCCTCTGTTTTCCTTGTCTCATTGTCAATCATCATGATTGTCGCTCCCAAGGGTTCTTTTGTTTCAGATGACCTGATTACGCCTTTCATTACGATCAGGTCAACCATTTTAGTGGGCATGTGTACAACATAGATGTCGTGTCCTCCAAAACCGCCTTTCATATCGGATGAATAATAGCCCCTTTCACCGCTTGCAGAGATAACGAAAAAACGGTCATCACCTACATGATTAATAGGATAACCAAGATTTTCCGGCTCACTCCATAATCCATCTTCACCTAACTCAGACTTGAAAATATCAAAACCGCCCATGGTATTGTGACCTTGTGAGCCGAAATATAATGTTTTGCCATTCACATGTATAAAAGGCTCATCTTCATCATATGGAGTGTTAATAGTGGGGCCAAGATTTTGAGCTGGTCCCCATTCATAAATTGGATCCGCCTCTGCCTTATATATATCCCTGCCTCCATATCCTCCTGGTCTGTCGCTTGAAAAATACAAAACTTTTCTGTCAGCCGTCATGCTTGCACTTGATTCCTGCCAATTGGTATTTATATTTCTCCCTAATTTTCTTGGAACTGACCATGAAGTTCCTTTTAAACTGGAAACATAGATATCACCGGTAAGCAATTGTTCTTCATCAGTTCTATAGATAAAAAGCTCCTGGCCATCAGTAGACAGGCCAATACAGGCGTCATGTGTATTTGTATTTATATTTGTATCAATTTTTTCAGCTTTAGTCCATGCTCCGTTTTTTTTATAAGATATGTAAACGTCTTCAAAATATTCATTGTTGGGGTCTAATAATCTCCCTGTACTTTCTTCATGTCTTGACGTGAATATCATCACAGATTCATCTGCTGTAATTACCGGTACATAATCGGCATAGGGAGAATTAATATTTTCCTCCAGGTTTTCAATTTTCACATCTACAGGATTTGCAATCATTTGTTTGGCTCTTTTTGAAATCTCAATATATCTGTTAACGTCAGAATTCTTATATTCTTTAACAGTTAAAGAATTTCTGTATTTCTGAAATGCCTTAATGGCATCGTCAAAACGGCTGTCTAAATGGTATGCTAATCCCAGGTCAAAATAGACATCGGTTTTACCTGCCTCAATAGCTTTCTCAAAAAATGTTATCGCCTGCTGATGATATTTCGTGGTATATAAATAACAAATTGCGATTTTATAATTTAATTCGGCATTCGCGATATCATTTTTATATAAAGATATATAACGAGGAAGTGCACGCTGGTAAAGCCCCCCATCAAAATAATAGTCTGCAAGTTTAGTGCTAAGCTTTTTTTCCCTTTTGTTTATACTTATTGAGTCTGTATTTGCAATAACACCATTTTGTAGTAAATTTTTATCCGTGAAAAAATATAGCGCTAACGCCGGCAAATATGCTGCTTTTCCATCATAATCGACTATTTTTAAGCGATAGTATGGGTAAGGGATTTTAGGTGAAAGACTTGTATCAACTACCGTATAATATAGTGCAACACTGCTATTTCCAGCGCCATCAATATTAATTAAATCTTCAAAATTTACGCCATCATTACTTCGCTGTACGGTAAAATAATCGTTATTGTGTTCAGAGGATGTTACCCAATAAATAATGGCTTTATCGTCTTCTGACCATATTGTAAAGAAAACAACATCTGTAGCTAAAGAATCAACAGTTTCTTTAATATTTTGTGCCCCAACTTTCCCAAAGCCGGTTGTAAGCAAAATAGTTATCAATAATATGTAAGAGATATTTTTAGAATACATTACGTTGATTTTTTTGTTAATTTTCTAATTTACAAATTATCTAAGTAACATCACATAACCTGTTTTAGATAATTCATCGCCACTACAAAATACTACATCAATTGTAAATACATAAACATCTTGTTTGGCCATTTTCCCTCTGTAAAATCCATTCCAGCCCTTCCAGTTTTTTAATCCGTCAGGATCGGCAGGGGGGCAGTCTGTTTCCTCGTGGCTTTCAAATATCAGTTCACCCCATTTATTAAATATTCGCATTTCATAACTTTTCAATATGCCAACTATATATGGATAAAAAACCTGGTTTTCTGCCGTACTAATATTTGTTAGAGTTGGATCAACATTTTCTTCTCCATTTGATGAACCGCTTGCTAATCCTGTAAATGCGTTTGGAATTAATAATTTAGTACCTTTTATAACCGTTACTGCTGAAATTAATCTAAACGTATCTTTACATCCTCCACTACTCGTTGCAATTAATTCTACATCATAGGTACCCTCTTGTGAGTAACTTGTACACACAACGGGATCAGTTAAATTAGAAGTTTTGCCATTACCAAAATCCCATTCTAATTGAACGTAATTTAGTGATTTATTATTAAAACACGCCTGGTTGCCAATCAGAACCTGTGTTGGTGGGGGAATAAACAAGGCTACTGGTAACGGATAAATTGTTATTGTAGCACTCTGTACTGAAATACAAGTATCATATGAAGTATATTCACAAGCTGTAAGGGTAACAGTAAATGTTCCTCCTTGATTATATGTAT